>JAIXKT010000007.1:248378-266590 GCA_026932145.1 Bacteroidia bacterium | reverse complement strand
TTTGGTGGGTGTAGTTGTACTCTGGGGCGTGGTGGGTTTGGTGGGTGTAGTTGTACTCTGGGGCGTGGTGGGTTTGGTGGGTGTAGTTGTAGTAGGTTTATTGGTTTGAGAAAAACCATATTCCGGTATCCACAAAAACAGTAAAAATATAAATAAGGGAACCCATTTTAGGGCTATGCAGATAAATTTCATGCCTACAGACGTAGTTTTGTTCCAAATGTACGATTTTTTAGATTATTCAAAATAGCTGGTTACAAGCTATAAAAAAATATTTTCAACAACGGTTACCTGCTGCTTCTATGTAGCAGGCAAAAATATTCTATTAGGAGAAGATGCGTTTTAATTTATACCAAAAACCTTTATTGGTCGTTTTCTCTCCCTCTGATATTTCTTCTTTCAAAAATCCCATTTCAATTAGTTTTTTATTTGAAATTTCATAAAATTCTATTAAAAAAAACAACCAATTTTTCCTCAGTATATCGGGAACTTCGGCCATTAGGCTTTGGTCTGGCCTTGTATTCAATAATAATTTTAGCAAAGGATATTTTTCAGTAGATATATTTTGAGCCCGTAAATCACTAAAAACTGCCTTATATTCCGAATATGGTATCGAAACTTCGGAAAGAAAATTAGACAATAATTCAGGCCAATCAAAGTTTAGCCCTAAAATAGGCTGTTTTGAAAAATATATTCGCGCATAGTTTAGAAAACGATCTCGAATAGGTTGAAAATATGAGGGCAGTAATTTCTCAATACGTTTTTGCGTAATATCCTGAACATTAATCATTTTTTCTAATACTGTAACATTTTGAGGGGTTTGCAACAGATAGTTTATAATTTCCGGATTGTTATCAATCAATAACTTGGCAATATGTTGTTGATTCGCTGACCAAAAAAGTTTATCTACTTGTTTATCAATAGATAAATAATTTGGATGACCACTTATAAGCCGGCCAAGTTGGTAATGATATTCTAATTTTTCTGGTAACGGGTATTCCGAAAGAGCATTTAACCAGTTTAAAAATAGCTTATTTTTTATCTCTGGTTGTGATGTTTTATGCTGTAAAAAGAGATTTGTATTGGAATCAAATATTAAGGGATTACCGGTAACGGGTTTATTTTTACTAAATCCGGCAAAGCGAAATGGCGAAAAGAGTAGTTTTCCAGAATCAAATGCGGTGTCGTAACTAAACTTACTGCGTAAAGTCGGAGGCAAATAAGCACCAACCCAAGAGAAACAATCCTGAACCTGCTGTGCTGACCCTTGTATTAAAATTCCCAATGGATTATTATCTATAACTTGCTCTAAAACAGTGTCTAACAGTAAAAATAAATCTTTTTTCGGATGGGTTAGTTGATGATTAAAATTATCCGGTAAAATCTCCAACGGAGTGAGTTCTCCTGTTTGAAGATTAAGTTCCGGTGCCGTCAATAAATCCTGATAATTTACCCTAAGATATTTCCGAAGAGTTTCTCCTAACGCAAAGGGATTCTGTGCGGCTTCCCAAACTTCTGCAGGAATAACGAAACCTTGTGCCATAAACATTCCTTCGCGGCCAAACTCATCTAATTCATCAGGTAAACTTTGGGTATGTAGCCAAACCAAATTGGCTTTTTCCTGATGTAAAACGAAAAAGTAAGTCTCTTTTTCTTCAAAAAAATGAAGACCCGGAAAATGAATGTGAGATTCAATATCTAAGATATTTTTTTTGTCTAAAAAGCCGGATGAATATCCAACCATCTGAAAACCAGACTTCTGCCAAGGAGATTTATCCTTAGAAACCTTTGTGTAAAAAAAGCGGGGAATCGTGGCCATAAAGTAACTATCAATAAAGTGATACTTGAATATCTAATATCAAAAGTAGTAAAATAGATAGCACCAAACAGCCTAAAGATTATTTATCAGGGCATTTTTTACACCGTTTTCCGCGCTTGTAGCGTTTACAGCAACTTTTTAGATCTGCTATTACCAACTTTGTTTCTATATGTTGGGAATCAATCTCTTGTATTTTTTCTGAAATACCTATATGCAACGGTTCTTCCATAATTTAAGTATTTAAAAATCGAGCAAATTTAATTTTTATTTAGATTAAAACTAAATAAAAATTAAATTTATCTAAAAACCAACATTATAAAATTTGCAGTCCACCACTGAAAGCGGCGGACTGCAAAACCAACTTAGTTATTATTCTTTATTTAACATTTAATAACCTTGCAGCTTTTATCTAAAATCCGGTAAAATCAATACCGAAATTTATGTTATTTGAGGATTCTTTGAGTAAAAAATTAGATAGCATATATTGAGCATATATGTTGAATAACCCATAACCAATTCTGAATTTCGGGCCATAGGCAATTCGGTTAATACCAAAGTTTTCACGATTTTTTATAGTCCCATTTTCTTTGGTAACTTGCTTAGTATAAGCAGAAATCAAATAACCAGTGTACCAGCCAATCCCAATCCGAAAACGATTACCTCCATCTTTTCCTTTGTTACTTTCCCAGCCAAACATAACCGGAAGCCCAACCCAAGTAGCTACTAATTTATTTTTGACCAAACTTGTAGAGTCTGGGAAAATAAGTAACCGGTTATCCATAGACTTCAGCCGAATATTATTTACAAAACGATAGTTATTCCAGTCAAAGGAGCAGTCTGTTTGAAAATTGAATCCTCTTCCTAATGGCAAATGTAACCCTACCGGCGAAAGTCGCACATGTATAGATTTGCCGGTACGTAACTCCATGTCTTTGTAGCTCTCTGGATAATCAAAACTATTGTTAAACAGCAACATATTTAAACCTAAGGAAATGCCGCCGATGACAATTTCCGGTCTTTGCTTTTTAGGGTGATTTTCGTGGTAATCTGATTCGTCATCATCGTCCGTAGATTTCTTTCCAGATTTATCGTTATTAGATTGAGTAGTATTTTTCTCTTGCAACTTTTCAATTTGCTGTTGAATTTTTTTCTGCGCTTTTCGGAGCGCATCTTGAACCGCCGGATTATTGGATTGCTGAATTTGCTCTTCTAACTCACTATTAGCTTGTTGTAAGTCCTCTATTAAACCGGAATACACATCAGATACCATCACTTTGTAATTAAAGCGTTCAGCAGTAGAGTCAGTGCCGGAGTCTTCCGGCTCATCAGCATCTTCAAGATTAGATTTATTAACGATTATGATTCGCTTTTTCCCAACATTTACAATGGTTGTATCCTTTGTTTCTTTTTTTTGGGAAAATCCTTTTGGGTAGTTTGCCACCCCAAAAAGGCAAAGTAAGGCAACATAAAAAGATGTTTTCATATTTTTTTAACGTGTTAATTTTTTTGTGCAACTGGGTTTCCAAACAACGTGATTTCGCGGATTCTGGAATTTTGGGTTCTTTTTTCGGTTATCTGAATCGCTTTTTTTAGGCCGATTCTTTGGGCAATTACGTTTCCGATCAATTTAGGCAGCGATATTTCTTGGGTTTGTGCCGTTCTTTTTGCCGATGGTTTTTGCAGAACAACATTTTGGACGCTATTTTGATTCTCCGGCTTTTGTGGAAATTCTGATGTAATTTCCTCTTTTTCAGTAAGTAATATGCTGTCTTTGTTTTGAATTGGGAACTGATTTGTAGCAAAAGTTACTTTTTCATTTGGAGTACTCAAGTCGGTTTTTGTCTGGATTTCCGCTATTTGATTTATTGGAGTTGAGATGACCTCGCGGGGTTCTTCTGCTTTCGCAGCCTTAGTGGGCTTTGGACGCACAAAACCAGCCGTGTCTTTTACTGTATTATTTATCGTATCCGGCTTATCTGCATCTTGGGAAATGATAGCGGACTTAGGCTGCTTTATTATTTCTTCTTTTGCCGCTATGTATTTTGGGATTGAATTATGATAAACTTGAAAATACCAATAGGATGCAATTGTTACCAATATAGTTACACTGGCTGCAACCGCATACCACCTGAAAGAGGTTATTTTCAGCGTTTTGGGAGAATTTTCCGGAAGATTTTTAGCAATATTATCCCACACATCAGGTGGAGGGGAAACTTCCTGCTCTGCAAACCGCTTTTGCAATTCTTTTTCAAAATCACTTAGCATATTCCGGAGTTTGATTTAACTTAAACAATCTGTTTAAAAGCCATGCTCGTGCTCTGGCATACTGGGACTTTGAAGTGCCTTCTGAAATATTCAGCCATTGAGAAATTTCTATATGTGTGTAACCTTCAATAGCATACAGATTAAAAATGGTTCTGTAGCCATCCGGCATCTCTTGAATCAAGATGGTTAATTCATCAATAGAAATTTTGCTTAGGGTATTTTCGGGTACGGCAATTTCATAAACGGCAGACGGCTCTAAATAAGAAAATGCAATAGGCTGTTTTTTCTCTTTGATTTTTTCTAACGCTGTGTGAACAATAATTCGTTTACACCAGCCTTCAAAAGAGCCTACGTTTTTAAAGTCCGTTAGGTGGGTAAAAATTTTCATAAAACCTTCTTGTAAAGTATCTTGAGCGTCCTGTACAGACTGGCAGTAACGTAAGCAGATAGCGTACAGTTTCCCCGCTAAGCGGTTATACAAAGTTCGCTGGGCGATTCGGTCGCCTGCTATGCAACGTTCAACAAGTTGTTCGTAACCAGACATTCAAATACATAGATTGAAATATCCCCGCTTAGGTTGCACTATGGTTACAAAAAATTTACTTTTTATTCTAACTCACTATTTATCAATAGATTATTTTTTGAAAAAATCTATTTTTTATAGGTCATTTTCTTCGCTGTTTTCATATACCTGAATTTGCCCCGCGCCGGAATAAGAAGATAAGTCTTTTTGATACATTGCTTCAGCCCCAATAGGTGCAAGTTGAAATTTACCTACGGAAGTAGCCCGAAGTAGGTAGTAATAAGTTTTTTCCTTTGTATCGGCCTGCGTAAAGTAGATAACACGATCGTCTCTAATATCCATATATTGATATTCAGCATTTTGCGTTATCCAGTTTAGCTCCGGCGTGCCGGGGCCTAAACGCGGGTTTTCTATCTCAAAACCGGCCGGAATCAAATCTGAAATGACCACATTATCAATGGTTCTATCAAAAGATTGTAAGGTGATTTTGCAAACGACTAAATTATTTTGCTTGACTGAATAGTTCAAAATCGGCTGGCCGGTTCGGGTTAAATAAGTTCTACGTACTTTCAAAAATTGGTCTTTTTCAATAATATTTCCGGAAGCCTTAACTCCCTCTTGAATAGCAGTCCAATAAATATTACCATTTGATAATGATATAGTTACACTTCCATTTAATTCTTGGTTCGTTAAGGAGCAGCCATTTTTATCAAATGTTTTCACCACTTTTCCATTTACTGATACTGTTCCGGATACATTTTCAGTGTAGGTTCTTTGGGCAATTTTTCCGAAGGCGAGCCATGCCATTGCATTTTCTTGGGTACTAAGCCACGATGAGCTATTTAGCTGATTAGCAACATAGTTGGTTATTGTCGGTATTTGGGGGTGGTTAGGTTCTACCTCTGCTAACACACTCAACATTACCGCAGAAGCACGTAACGGTGAATCAAAGCTGCCGGCATCCTGCTTGACCGGTGTTTCGGTGATGAATTGCTGCGGAATCAGTTGTTTATAGGAACGAAAATCCCCCCGTAAAGCAAACGCACCAGCCAACAAATATTTGCAATCCTGTGTAAGTAAATCACTTTTTTGTTTGTAATAATTCATCGTTGAAAAATCCGGCTGGCCGGCTAATGCCAAAACATATAAACTATATGCCGTCTCTTTGTTTGCATAAACACTCGTTTTGGTAGTCCCGTTAGAAACATAACGATAATCAAATTTGCCCAGCATTTTAGCCTCTTTTTTGAGATAGGCAATGAGTTTATCCAGCATATCTGCATTTATTTGATAGCCGGCTTTTTTAGCTTCCAACAAAAAGTGAGCAGCATAAATCGTTGACCACCAGTTACTATAAGTTGCCCCCGGCCAATATGCGAATGAACCATTGTAAAGTTGCATAGACTGTATTTTGGTGATAGCCGCTATGACATAATGGCTAACTGATTTTTTCTTAAACTTTTCGGGAGAAACTAAGTTTGCTAATGGCTCAAAATACAGCAATGGAAAAGCCATACTAACGGTTTGCTCTAAGCAGCCATGAGGGTAGTCTAATAATTCCGAAAGCCGCTTACTGAACTGCGTAGCCGGAAAAGGCGACAAAACGAGCGTCCTGCGTTCTGTTGCCGGTAAAAATTCTTTGGAGAAATTAACAGATACCTGCTGGCCGGTTTTGGCCAAAGCACTTTTAGATTCTATCACAAGCGGAGAAATCGGCCTTACAGGAAGGTTGTACTTAACTATCTGATTTTCACCCAATCCTGATGTCTGAATAACTATCTCTGTATTCCCAACAGATTCAGCAGCAAGGGTAAAATAGACAAATTTTTCTTGTTCCGAATTGATTTGAATGGTTTGTTTGGGTGCTGATATAACTCTTGCAGGGTCTTTTACCGTTAAGGCAACGGTAACGTTACCGGCTTGCTTAGTCGTATTTGTGATGGCTATTGGCAACGTAATTTCATCTTTGGGGGATAAAAATCTGGGGATAGCCGGCTGAACTACAATGGGATCTGAAATTTGAACTAATTTATGTATGGAGCCGAACCTATCGTTATCATGAGAAACGACCATCACTCGGGCAGCGCCGGCAAAACGCGGTAAAGGAACTTGTATGTTAATATTTCCTCGTGAGTCGCTCAGTATTTCGCCGCTCCACCAAGAAAGTAGGTCTTGCTTCCGGCTTCCTAAGGGATTTGCCCGTTTTTTCAGCTCATCGCCGCCAAAGGCTACTGTCCTCGACTTTGAAACTTCGGAAAGTAAAAAACGATACATATCGTAACTACTTACCTGTAAGGCTCTTTGCTGATAATAAAACTTATATGGATCTGGTGCAGATTGTCCGCTTAGCTGCAATATCCCTTCATCAACTACCGCTATCGTAACCGGAATATTGGGCTTACCGGTTGAAATCACAATTGGCAAATTTGTAGCAGAACGGCTTTTGTCCGGCACATTTAACGTTAAAGCGATTTTTTTAGCATCACTTTTTACCAATAACGGCACATATCCGTGAGCTACTGTTAAAGGTGAACTTCTATCCACAGATTTTTTGAAAGCAGTAGCCGAAATAAAAACATTCGGTAAATATTTTTCCTTAATCGGTAATTTCAGTTCAGCGGCATTTTTATCGGTATCTAAAATAAACTTTTCTAACACTTCATCTTTCTCTACCGTTACTAAGATTTTTCCGCTAAAGGGTGTCTTAAACAATAGCTTAGCGGTTTCATCAACGGAGTACTCCGGTTTATCCAAAGAAATATCTATTTTCCCTTCTTTGTCAATGGCAAATGAAGTGTAATTGGTTGCTCCATAGCTAAACGCATAAAATTTCTTGGAAAGTGGTATGGCTTTTCCTTCCTGATAAATTTTTAGTTCATATTCTCCGGAAATATCTACATTAAAATTGATATTGATAGGTTCATTTTCAGAAACAAGTTTTCGGGTAAAAATGGGGATTAGTTTTCGTTGGGAAACGTATCGGTAGAGTGCGTTTTCGGGGTCAGATCTTAGCACATTTTGCCATTCACAGCGATACAGCTCTGCGACTAAGGGCACGCCGGGTGTCGGCTGGTCATATCGGTTTAGCACAATCGTTTTTACATTTATGGGCTGTTTTACACTGAAATAATACCCAGTTCGTTGAATACCAATAAAATGAGTATTCGGGAAATAGTTATAGTTAGTAACTTGGTTGGCTGGCCTTCCGGTAACGTCAAAGACACTGGTATAAGACTGGCATTTTAGATACCCAGCCTGCCCCGTAGAAGTTGTTGGAAAGATTATTTTTACCTTTGCTTGTCCGGCTTCATCTAACTTACCGTCTGCAAAAAAGTTAGGCGGATTATAATTTTGCTGGGATGCAGAAAAGTCAAAAGTCGGGTACTTTTTACTTTCAAAATCTTTCCAAATAAAATTTGTAATTAGACTAAAGTTTCGGTTAGCCGCAGGAGTGCCAAATAAATTTATTGCTGAGATAGAGACTTCCGCAGTTTCTGCGTTGTTATAGTCTGTTTTTGAAGGGCGTAAGGTTACTTTTATTTTATCGGGGATAAATTCTTCTACTTTAAAGCGGTATGAATCAATAAATTGCTTATCGCCGGTAAAGGCTTCTACTGTCCATTGGCCGGTTGGGGCATAATCCGGTATCGGGAATTTGATTTCGCAAGAGCCATAAGTAGTAGTTTTTTTCTGAAACTCCCCTACTACCCGCCCAAGTGGGTCTGTGATTTGAAACTGGATAGGTATTCCGGAAACGGTTTGTCGCTCGGTATTTCTAACAATAGCTTGTATTATCGCTTGCTCTCCGGGTCTGTATAAATCTCTATCTCCGTATAGATAAATATCATAATTCACGGAGGCTAAAATCCTGCCTCCTACCGGAAAACGGGAGGTTTCTATTTGGCTCGAATTAAGGTGTAAAAAGTTAAAATCACCCTCTTTTGAAACGATGATTAGTGCTGGGCGGTGTTTTTCGCTCAAACTCAGGTTATCAGGAATAGAACATACTCCGGCCTCATTTGTTTTTCCGGCGTATAATACTTGGTTGGTTTCACCAATAATCTTTACTTCTGCACCGGAAACTGCCCCCGTCGCAGATAAAGATTGCACAAAAATATTCCAATTATTTTTTCCCTTCTTGGCGATAATTCCCAAATCGGATATAGAGACAATTTTAGACTTAGAAATCCAGCGTCTTTCGGGGTCTCTTACGCCAAGCAAGTAAATCCCCCTGAAATTATCTAAATCTGCTAAATCATTTAGATTCAATGTTCCTGAATGTAATGTGTTACGTGAATCTGGAAAGGTTATCGTTCGAGTAGCAATTGTTCTGCCATATCCTCCGGCAGACATGTAGTCCCAGTCATTTTCATACTCTTCTGCCCCCCCCCATGAGCTGTTACCGTAGTAGCCAAGGTTACTACCCAAGAAGTGAATAAGGTTATTTTCGTAGATTTTATCAATTTCTACGATGAGTTTTGGGTAGTTTATGGCTCTTATTCCAATATTTTCGAGGCCTCCTTTGGTGAGGTATATTCCGTCTTTTTCTACAAAGCGAAAAGTAGGGTTAATTTGCGCAAGGGCTACATCGGTTTCAAAAGGGTCTTTTAAAACCCCGCCATAACTTCCTTTTAATCCGGATTTTATCTTGATAGTGTAGCTATTTTCCGGTTTAAAATCTCCCACAAGACTGAGACCTTGATCTTCATAAACAATCCGATAGTTTGTTTGAGGAGAAACTGTAATTGCTTGTTCAGCAGTATTTTCCTGAACGGCCTGTGTAGTTTGTATCATCACAGATCCTTCAAGGTCATTGGAATACATTCCAACCACAGATAAAATTTCAAACTTGTCTTTTGCAATCAACACATCATTAAATACGGCATCTTGCTGTAAAGCGGTATTAGTTTCCGGAGAAGGTAAGCCTTTTTTTATTTTAAGGGTAAACTTCTGGTCATCATCAGTTTGGGCAACTTCTTGAAAAACAACCTCTAACTCACGTGAAGGATTAGAATTTATAATCTCAAATTTTGGAATATCATTATTACCCAACTTGGCTTCAAGGTATTTTAGGAGGTCTTGGGGTGCGATAGCATAGTTAAAGGAGATTTTGCAGGCAGGGGCAGCTTGATAGGATTTATTTTTTATCCGTGTCCATTTAAAAGTTGCATTGTTCGCTTCAAGATACGGAGTACGAAAGTGAAATTTTGAGAGTTTAACGGACATTTTTTTACCGAATATTATTTTTTCGTTTACCGTAGCGGTATATTCAGTGCCACCTTGTAGCGGTTTTTCCGGTGAAAAAATAAGGGTTCGGCTATCTGTAAACTTAAATTTACCGGGAATTTCCGGCGAAAACTCAATATAAGATTCTGATAACCACTGATTTTGTTTTTCCTGTGGAGCGATAAGTGTAGAAATTACAAACTCTAAATTGCCTAACTGCGGAACTACTTCATTATCTTGTTCAAAGCGCACATAAACATCATAATTTGAACATCCAAATACCAGTAATCCACAAAAAATCAATATGCTATTTAGCAACTTCATACATCACTCCGTTTTCTGCGAAGTTATTGAAGTTTAGCTATTATTCCTATCTAATAATGGAGAAGATAACCTATAAAATTTTCTCTAAAAAAGGGATTATGCTCCGTAAACTAAAATATCTTTAGATTGAGTCTGTTAATAGCTCTAAATGCTTGCTAAATTCTTGTTCTGCAACCTGTTTCGTTACCAATAATTGCTCTGGTTTTGGGTTCATACCGGGTGCTTCGTACATCCAGCGGCTGAGAATCTTTTCTACAATTGTTCGGAGACCTCTGGCCCCTAAGTTAAGATTATCAGTTTGTTGAACGATATAATCTAACGCTTCGTCATCAAACTTTAAAGCAATTTTATCTAATTCAAACAGCTTTTGATATTGCTTAGTAATGGCATTTTTAGGCTGGGTTAAGATGCTACGGAGTGTTGCTTTATCGAGGGGGTCAAGGGCTGTAATTATGGGTAAGCGTCCAATTAACTCCGGTATCAATCCAAACTTGCGTAAGTCATTGGGGGTTGTAGAATGAAAGATTGTGCCTTTTTCTTTTTCAGATAAGTTGCTTTCTTTCTGAAAACCAACACTTTGAGTGTTTTGTCTTCTGCCTATTATTTTTTCTAAGCCATCAAAAGCGCCTCCACAGATAAACAGGATATTGCTGGTATTTACTTGGATAAAATTTTGTTCCGGGTGTTTTCTGCCTCCTTTGGGGGGCACATTTGCTATTGTTCCTTCTAATAGTTTCAATAGTGCCTGCTGCACGCCCTCTCCGCTAACATCTCTTGTAATCGAAGGGGTGTCTGATTTTCTTGAAATTTTGTCAACTTCATCTAAATAAATAATACCTCGTTGAGCTGCTTCTAAGTCATAATCAGCAGCTTGTAATAAACGGGTGATTATTGTTTCTACGTCTTCCCCAACATAGCCGGCTTCGGTAAGAACGGTTGCATCTGCTATGCAAAAGGGGACTTCTAAGATTTTGGCTAATGTTCTGGCTAATAAAGTCTTTCCTGTTCCCGTAGAGCCAATCAACAGGATGTTGCTTTTTTCGATTTCAACTTCTTCTTGCTTTGAATGGCTTTGGGAGTAATCAATTCGTTTGTAATGATTGTAAACGGCTACTGCGAGTTTTTTTTTCGCAATTTCCTGCCCAACTACATATTCATCAAGTAGTTCTTTAATTCGAGCCGGTGTGAGTAGGGTCGGTGAAGCCTGATTGTATTGGGATTTTTGGCCTAAATCTTGTTTGCTGGTAGAATGTAGCTGTTGTGCCCGAATAACTTCTTCTGCCTGAACCACACAAGAATCACAAATAGCTGCATTTTCGCCAAAAATCAATAAATTAACAGTTTCCTTACTTCTGCCGCAAAAGGAGCAATTTTCGGGATAAGATTTTCGTTTACTCAATTATGATTTCGTTGGTTTAGCGGTCAATACTTCATCTATGAGGCCATATTCTTTGGCTTCTGAGGAAATCATCCAGTGGTCTCTATCACAGTCTTTTTCGATTTTTTCAAATGGCTGTCCGGAATGGTCTGCTAAAATTTGGTAGAGTTCTGTTCGGAGTTTCATAGTTTCTTTGTAATATATCTCCATTTCAGTAGCTTGGCCTTGCATTCCGCCCATAGGCTGGTGTATCATCACGCGGGAGTGTTTTAATCCGGAGCGTTTTCCTTTTGTGCCGGCAGTAAGCAGCACTGCCCCCATTGAAGCGGCAATACCGGTACAGATACAGGCTATTTCCGGACGCACAATCTGCATAGTATCATAAATTCCTAAGCCGGCATAAACGCTTCCGCCGGGGGAGTTTATGTAAATACTAATATCTCTTTTTGCGTCAGCGGATTCCAAAAACAATAATTGAGCTACAATAATGTTTGCTACATAATCATCAATTCCGGTACCCAAAAATATAATTCTATCAACCATTAAGCGGCTAAAAACGTCCATTTGGGCAACGTTAAGCTGCCGCTCCTCTACAATATAAGGAGTTAAACTATTGTATTTAGCTGCATATTGGTGCAATCCGGCACTTGAAATCCCCAGATGCTTAACGGCGTATTGTTCAAATTCGTTTGGTTTCATACGAAATATTGTAGTTAGTCTTTGATTATTTCGGTAATGGTAATGGTTTGAGGCTCAGTCTTATGAATGTAATTATCCAATAAAATCTGTTGAAATAAATCACTAAATACCTTAGAAGAAGCTTTGTCCCGAATTTTTTCGTCCTTCATTCCTTGTTCTACTTTGCTTTCAATAATCATGTTTATCAGAGAGTTACGTAATTCATCTTTGCTTCTTTCTGGAATATCTGAGTTGTCATCTTCGCTGATGGATTCTTCGTTAGATTTTTCTAAGATTTCCTGAATAGCGATCGCTTGGTCATCCATTAAATCCTCTGATGCTGCTGCAATTTCTTCTTCTGCTGGCTGAATATCCAGTGTGTTATCTATCTCTGTGGAAATAGGTAGTTCGGTTATAGTATCCTCGGTTACGTCCTGAATTGGGGTATCTGGATCGAGCGTAGGTAGTTGATAAGCACTCCTATATATCCTTCGAAGTTCGTTCTTAACTAATTCATCTGT
Organism: Bacteroidia bacterium; assembly: GCA_026932145.1. Classification (NCBI taxonomy): domain Bacteria; kingdom Pseudomonadati; phylum Bacteroidota; class Bacteroidia; species Bacteroidia bacterium. The sequence continues at coordinate 253,859 of JAIXKT010000007.1, read as the reverse complement.
TACTTCAAAGTCAGGAAATTTAATCCTTAGGGCCTTAGTAAGTGCTATAACACGTACTTGTTTTAGAAAGGATGTTAATTCTGCATAAGTTATCGGTTTCCCTTTATTCGTCGCAGTTATTAATTGCTCTATTTCTTCTTCCGGTAAATGAATATCAAGTGCGTTTATGATACCTTCTAACTCTTTTGATTGTTCTATTTCTAAAAATTTAGAGTGATAGTTATCATAAACGACATTGCGCAAGGCTTCTAAAAATTTTTCTTCTGTATCAAATGGAGCTTCGAAGAATTTTTGTTGAATTTCTGGGGTTATCTCAGGAAGTTCTTGTTTTTCAATAGCAGTTATTGTAAATAAAAGTTCTTGGGTCTTAATTTCTGCTAAATCAGCGCGGGATAGATTAAATTGCTGTGAAAATGTATAGTTACTAAGGCCAAAATCTTTCAATTTAAAGGGTATAGAAAAGCCGACCTGTTTATCGTCTTCTAATTGCTGAATACTTTCAGGCTTAGTATAATTATTTAAAAAAGGTCTATAGGAGAAGTCTATGTAGCCAATTGATTCCCAATTTCCGTTTTTATTACGCTGAATTTCGCCCATAATGAGAGCACCGGCAAAAGTTCTTTCAACTTTTTCTTTGTGGCCATATCTTTTTAATATGTCATTGGTAATTTCGGTTAGCGTAGCTTCATCTCTTTTAAGGATACGTTCAGGGATAGAAATCTTAAAGCCATCCGGGATTGTAATTTTCGGCTCTAATGCTATCGTAAACTTAACGTTAATATCTGTTGGCTCTTTGTAGGAGAGTTCATTTAAGTTATCTTCAACCCACATTGGGTTTAGTATTGGGTTAATGTTCTCTTCGGATATAAAGTTACTTAAAGTACGATTAATTTTTTTGAGGATAACATCTTCTAAGATGGAGTTGCCATATTTTTTTTCAAAAAAATCACGCGGAACTTTACCTTTTCTGAAACCCGGTATAGAGGCATTCGCAAGACCGCCCTTTAGGGAATTTTGATACTCTTTTTTACAATCTTCAGGAGAGATAGTTAAAACAATATCCAGAACCCCCGGCACATTTTCGGTAGTTGAAATATTCAAACGTCAAAAATTATTGATTTTGTACGGATGGAGGGACTTGAACCCACACCCCGAGGGACCAGATCCTAAGTCTGGCGCGTCTGCCAATTTCGCCACATCCGTAAAAAATTGGAATGCAAAGGTAATATCTTTTTTAATACAAAACGAAAAAATAAAAAAGATGGTTAAATTATTAGAGGGCAGCTTAGAAAACCTGAAAACACAATCTCATTGGCGAACCACAAGTAAAAGATTTACCTACTTTTGTAAGAATTTTTTTTCAAACCTCTAAAAAATATTATTTTTCTATGTCAGAATTAAACACTTTTAGAATAATTGAGAAAGGTGATAACTTTGTAAAGATAAAAGTAACTATTGTTCATCCTGACGAACACTATATTTGCCGCACAAAAAATTTTGCGTTGCAAATCATCCTTGAACTTTATGAGAATATTATCGAGGGTTATATCTATAATAGCGATTGGTGCGGCTATCCTTTTACAGAAGAAGAGTCTAAGTCGTTGATAAATCCCTTATACGAAGAGCCTTTAGCAAAATTACGAACCCTTTTACGGGGAGAAAAAATACCCATTACGGAGGAAGAATACAACCGAAGAAGCGAAGAAAGTGATTATCAATATCAGGACAAACGCGGTATTTCTGTATCTGGAAATGGAGATAATTATTACTTAGACTTGTATCCCGATTATTTCTCGGTCTGCCAAACAGCCGATAAATTGATTGAAAAAGTGGAGTTAATATCCTTCAATAACTATCCTCATTGGTTTGATACTTTTGAGGCATGGCTTGATTATCAGACTATCTACGACTTTCCAAATGAAGCTTATGAAAAACATGAGGATGATAAAGAACCTACTTATCAGTTAAGAATCACCGTAACACCAGAGGGTTTGTTTTTGTTAGGCCATGTTGTTGTCCGTTCTTTTTGGGATTCCGCTGCTTATGATTTTGAATTAGAAACAAGAGAAAGTTACCTCAGTAAATATGACAGCCAAGATTTGCAGTACAAATCTAAACCACAGGTAAAATATTCAAGCAAAGAACTGACAACTTGGTGGCAATCCTTATCCGAAGATTGGAAGAGAACTTTACAGATTAACCTATTTATGCAGTCCAATTTTCTTCCTATTCAGGTAGTTTTAAATTTAAAAGGTTTCTATGTTAATGAAAAATTTGAGACGCTTTTTCCCGATATTCAGTTTAAAAAACCATCTTTAAAAGAATTACGCAACATTACACAAATGAAAGCCTTGTTTGCTAATGGTTCTGCATTAATAAACTTAGAACCTCTTTTATTTTTACTAAACCTAAAAATTTTAGATGCTGAAACTTGTCGCTTAACTGATATAAGTGCTTTAAGCCATTTAAAACAGTTAGAATACTTGTGTGTTGTTGATAACGATGATTTAAAAGATCTAAGTGTTATTAAAACCTTAGAAAGCCTCAAATACACTTACTATGACGAAAAGTAATGATTATTCTTTCTGTATAAGTTAGTTACGATATAAAAATCAAAAGAGGCTATCCTTTTCGGGGTCAGCCTCTTTTGGAAGTAGAAAAGATTGGTTTATTTATTGGCAGCCATTAATTCGGTGGCCATTCTTACGTAGTCATCACTTTTGGCTTCTTTTGCTAAAGAAATCACTTTTTCGGCACTTGCATTTCCAGCTTTTTTGTCTCCAAGGGCATATTCAATTTTAGCTTTTAAAAGCATCATATAATAAGCTTTTGGGTTTTCATTTGTTGCTTTAGTAGCCCAATCTAAGGCTTTTTTGAGGTCTTTTCCATTTTCAAAGTAATAAGTTGCAGCTCTGAAATATTCTGGTTTAGGGGATTTCATGGATTCCTCAATGCTTCGCATAACTCGTGCATCAATATCCGTTGTGATTTTAATTGGTGCTGAGGTATTTTCCCATGCTAAGGTCATCATTGCAGAAGTTGGTAGCACATTATCAAACTCAATCGTAAATGACTCTATTTTTCGGCCTGTTTTTTCTGTAATGACCTTAATACGAGCTACTTCCTTATCTATCTTATAGTCATTAACGTTTCCGCCGAGTTCTAAGTCAGAGGTCAGCATAATTTCCCAACTTGTTTTGTGTGGAATGGTATAGATGCCGTAAGTTCCTGCTTTTACAGCTATACCTTCAAGGGTAACGTCGTCTGTAAACGTAATTTTGGTAGTGTTATTGGCTCCGGTGCGCCAGATTTTATCAAAAGGTACTACTTCTCCAAACACAACACGGCCTCTTGCTGCCGGTCTGGAATATTCAACGGTAATTTCACCTAATCCAAACTTTTGGTTTACCGTTTGTAGCGGACTTGGTGCAGGAGCTAAAATCTTCTGGGCAAAACCCATTGAAGAAAACATCCCAAAGGCTATCAAGACAGCCGTTCTAAATACATTTTGTTTATTCATAGTGATTTAAGTTACTTATTTAGTAAAAAAAATTTAAAGTTTTAGAAAAAACTAAACTGTAAATTAATTAGGAATTACAAAAAGAGTTAATAAAAAGTTTCATTAGAGATAATAAAATGAGGCTATCCTTTCAGATAGCCTCATTTATCTTACTTAGTAACTATACTAAAAATCTACTTTACTAACGTCGTCCGCTGATGTAATTGTTTAATTGGCTTATACTCGATTCATATTGAAAAGCGTCATTTACCATAAAATAGTTGTTTAAGTCATAGCAATATTTATAGGCGAATTGAGCGAAATCTAATCGAGTACTTTCAAAGCTAAATAAAAACATAATTTCTTTTATTTGTGTGGCTGTAAGGCAGTTAGTAGTAACAATTTGCTTGGCTACGGTTAGTCGGGTGCCGTCAAAACTTTTACTGCGAATAGTTTGCAGGGCTGCCTGAAAAGCTCCGGGGTCCATTGGAAAAGGGCATCCGGTTGGCCCTGCATACTGACGGCTCGGTATAGTAGAAGGATTGTAGCCAATTGGCCCTAAGCTACGAACGTAACGGCTTAGTTCTGTTGCACTCGACTCAAATTGAAAGGCATTGTAAACAAGAAAGTAGTTATTTAAGTCGTAGGTATAACGATAGGCAAATTTAGCATATTCCAAGCGGCTGCTTTCAAAAGAAAAAAGTTGCATAATATCACGAATATCTGTAGCATACAGGCAGTTACTGCTTGTAATCTGTTTGGCTACTAATAACTTAGAATTATCAAAATTACGGGCAGTAATAGTTGTCTTAGCTTGCTGAAAAGTCTGGTCTTGCATCGGATATTGGCAACCACACGGGCCGTTATATCCCGTTTGGTTATTATAATTCGGTTGGTTATTATAATTCGGTTGGTTATTATTATTTGGTTGGTTATTATTATTATAGTTTGGCAGATTTAGATTATTTCTTGGGTTAGGGGCAGGTTCCAATACACGTGTTTCAGCTAAAAAAAGCGTAAATCGTCCTCCGCTGCGTTGAATTTCATACCAATATTCCCGCCCTAATTCAACGGGAACTAACTTTGATACATTAAATCTGGGTTGATTCGCCGGATATACTTCTACAAAAAGCTCATATTGTCCTTGAACTAAGTTGGAAATCCGTACCTGAGTTTGTGGTTCAGCGTTCATAACCACACCGTTACTGAAAACTTTAATATTTTCCCCGCCTACGGCTGTAACTACAATACTCGAAGTTTGGCTAAATCCCCATTGAACGAATGCCCAAAATACCCAAAATGTAAATAGATTTTTCATATAGCTAAAAATTATTGTTTATCACAGCGATAGATGCAACGACCGTGCCAAAGGCTATCTTTGTAAACTTCAAACTAACGCTATTTTACCTAACTTAGGGAGTAAAAATATTGGAGTAATTTATTTAATACTGAAAATCAAATGGTTATTTTTACATAAAATTTTCAGGCTATGATTTAGAATAGACATTATGAACAATAAGTTCAACCATGGCTTAGGTTTATTTTTTTTAAGTTGTGTAATTGAGCACCTATAAGCATAACTAAATGGGCGAAATTAAATTTGTAATTTCTGATTTTATCATTCAGTATTCTGATATCCTTTAGATGTACAAAGACGTTTTCAATTTTTAGTCTTATTGAATTAAGTAGCTTATTTTCTGACTTTTGGGCTTTAATAAGTTCTTTTTCTTTGGATTTTTTATGAGGTGTTTTGATCGTTATCCGGGTATTTTTATAGCCATAAAATCCGAAATCTCCCAGAAACCGGATATGTTTAACGGAATCCAATTGCTCCGCCAGTCGTTTGTCGTGTATTTTACCCTGAACGGTTTCAGAAAGATACTTGATTTGCTCTTTTGTATCTATTATAACGAGGTTCTTAACGGTATGAGCGTGTTGCACAACCTCTAAATTTTAAAAAAGCCCAAATTTTCTCCCGTTCA
>JAIXKT010000007.1:245894-247096 GCA_026932145.1 Bacteroidia bacterium | reverse complement strand
AATTCAAAATCAAATAGTTAAATATTTTAATTTTTTTTGTCGTGCAACAGGCTCGGTATAGTTTTTTTTTCCCACTATAAAATTCCTCCTGAACATAACTGTCTCTTTGAATCGGGCGTTTTGTCCAATCTATTATATATTCCTCATTATCAGATAATTGATTAGAAACCCTGAATGGATTATGTTCCGGTTTGTACGTATCAAGTGCTTTTGACAATAGATTTGAAAGTATATGAATTCACTTATTAGCCATATCTTGGGTCAAATCAAATGCAAAAGACAAAGATTCTTGGGTCGGGTTATTTTTCAGGTAGCAGAAAATAAAAAAGAGTTTATCGGCAGGGGCGGGAAGTTGCTCTGTTGCTCAAGGAGAATATTTTCGGAGTCTTCTTTTACCGTTTAAGGTAAAATTATTGGTTGTGGTTCAGAAAGCATGAAAACTATAACTTCGTTAGTGAATCATTATTGCTATCATGGCACCATAGTTTTCTGTTTTCTTGGAAAAACAAGTAGTGTTCCTTACTAATCTTCTGCTTCTAATACGTAACGAGTTATTTATATTTGTTTTACAAATGTTTTCGTGCTTCGGCAATGAGGGTAAGTAACTGTTATTTTGACTTCCGGCATAGACTAAGGTTACTCATTATTGCCAAAAACTTCATCATATTTTCTGAACCACAACCAATTTTTTTTACTCATAATGCCAAAAGCCTAATATGATTTGAATAATCTCTGATAGCCAATAAACTGAGTGAACCCGTTGAGCCTATTTGTGTTGAACGGAACACATCCAAAGAGAACTGGCATTGATAGAAAAATTATTATCTTTACTAAAAAAAGCCGAAAGCAGAGAGATTAGGGGGCTAAAAGCGTATGAGTAAAGGTTGGATGTATATATTAAAATGTGCTGACGGGAGTTACTACACGGGTAGCACAACCAATCTAAAAATAAGATTGACTCAACATCAGGCAGGAGAGGGTGCTAACCATACAAAAAAACATTTGCCTGTAGAATTGATTTATTTTGAAGAATACCAAAGAATAGACCAAGCGTTTTACAGAGAGAAACAAGTACAAGGTTGGAGTAGAAAAAAGAAAGAAGCATTGATAAACGGAACACCAGAATTATTGCCACAATTGGCTCTGGCTTATAGGGATATTTGTGGTGGCTTCGAGAGCCTCAGCCATCTCGAACCGTTGTC
>JAIXKT010000007.1:228106-245794 GCA_026932145.1 Bacteroidia bacterium | reverse complement strand
TGAGGCTCTCGAATCGTTGCCTGAGGCTCTCGAATCGTTGCCTGAGGCTCTCGAATCGTTGCCTGAGGCTCTCGAAGGCAACGATTAAACGCGTATGAATAAAATTAACTCAAATAAACTAACACTCAAACCGAGATTTCCAGAGTTTGTAGAGAAAGAATAGTGAGACGAATTAGTAAATCAAAAAACTACAGAAAGCATCAACAGCTTTGATAAAAACATTGATTACTTAGGCGATGCTTACGAATTTTTGATTGGAAAATTTACTGCGGATTTAGATAAAAAAGTAAGTGAACTTTATGATCCATCGAGGATTTTAGATATTTTTTCTGGATATGGAGCTTCCAGCAATATAACAAGGCAAAATACCCAAGTTCACGCAGGACAAAATTGTGAAGCTACAAAATTGATAAACATATAAATTTGTAACTTTGCCAAAGCAAAAAACGTATCAAAATAGCCCACCATTATGTTTGAAAATTTATCATCTAAAATAGAGAAAGCCCTAAAAACCCTAAAAGGAGAAGGCCGAATTAGCGAAATAAACATTGCCGAAACAGTTAGAGAGGTTCGTAAAGCTCTATTAGATGCAGACGTCAGCTATAAAGTAGCCAAAGATTTTACCGATAAAGTTAAGGAAAAAGCACTCGGAATGAACGTTTTAACGGCTATTAAGCCCGGCGAACTATTCATAAAAATTGTTTTTGACGAACTGAAAGAGCTAATGGGTGGAGAACACAAACCACTCACGGTTTTAAAATCAGGGATGACTGTTATTTTGATAGCCGGTTTACAAGGTTCTGGAAAAACTACTTTCTCCGGAAAGTTAGCAAAGTATATCAAAAAATCCGGCAAACAGCCTCTCTTAGTTGCTTGCGACGTTTATAGACCGGCTGCTATTGACCAGCTAACAGTACTCGCTGAACAGGTTGAAAGTGAAATATACAAAGAACCGGAAAACAAAAATGCCGTTCAAATTGCCCTTAACGGTATTCAATATGCGAAAGATACCGGGAAAAATGTAGTAATTATAGATACCGCCGGTCGTCTGGCTGTTGATGAGCAGATGATGGCCGAAATTGAAGCCGTCAAAAAAGCCGTTCAACCCACTGAAACACTGTTTGTTGTAGATTCAATGACCGGCCAAGACGCTGTAAACACAGCCAAAACGTTTAATGACAGGCTGAATTTTGACGGCGTTGTTTTAACCAAATTGGACGGAGATACACGAGGCGGAGCTGCTTTATCCATCCGTTATGTTGTTTCAAAACCCATTAAATTTATCTCTAAAGGTGAAAAAATGGAAGACCTTGACCTTTTTCACCCGGAAAGGATGGCCAGCCGTATTTTGGGCTTCGGAGACGTAGTTTCTTTGGTTGAAAGAGCCATCGAAATATTTGATAAAGAAGAAACAGAAAGAATACAGAAAAAACTCCGCAAAAACGAATTTGACTTTGAAGATTTTCTTTCCCAACTTCAAACAATCAAAAAAATGGGAAATATCAAAGATCTTTTAGGAATGATCCCCGGAATAGGAAAAGCCGTAAAGGACGTAGATATTAGCGATGATTCTTTTAAGCATATTGAAGCTATTATCTATTCCATGACCAAAGAAGAGCGCAGAAACCCCATGATTATTGACGGTTCACGCAGAAAAAGAATCGCAAAAGGGAGCGGAAGGCAAGTTCAGGAAATTAACCAGCTATTAAAGCAATTCCTTGAAATGAAAAAAATGATGAAGACCATCAATAAAATGTCTGAAAGCGGGCGTGATTTACGGAATCTACCAGCTTTCAAAAATATGAAAAACTAATTTATATCTATTTTGAAACCAACTAACTCAATAAAACGTTAATTCTCAGCATTAACTCCTATGATAGCGTTGATACATGGTTTTTTAAGATCAAAAAGCAGCCTATTTTTTATTATTTGTTTATTTTTGAGCTTTTGGGTAGCCTTTTCTGCTATGTCGCAAGTTCGTTCTGAGGAAAAAGTGTATCAACTTTCGGGCGTTATTGTGAGCCGAAATACCGGCGCACCCGTACCTTATGTAAGAATTGTTGTGAATAACAGCCGAAGAGGTGCAGTTGCTAACCATGAAGGCTTTTATTCCATTCCGGTTGTAGAAAAAGATACATTATACTTTTCCTCAGTAGGTTACCACCAATCTAAGTTGGTAGTCAGCAGCTATTTATCAGGCTACGAAGGCTCAAAAACAGGAGATTATTTATATGAAATTCATTATATGGTAGAGGATTCTATCGTTTTGCCTACAGTAACCATTTTACCCTACCAAAATCCACAGGATTTACGGACTGCTTTGCTGAATGTGCCTACGCAACAAAGTCTGTATGAGCAACTTGCTTATGCAAATTTAGATCCTGCTGCGATGAGCTATTTTATGAAAAACCTACCGGCTAATGACCAAGACAGGTATATGGTTGCTCGTCAGCGTTATATGGAGATGCAGAGAGATGCTAAGTTAGCACCCAGTATCGGTATGGATTTTAGTGCGGTTTACCGGCTTATCAACTATTTTCATAACCAAAGTACCCGTAAAAAAGAAAAAATCTACAATTATTGGCCGGAAGAAGCAAGCCCTAACCGGAAAGTAACTACTGACGACGAATAATCATAGATGCCAATTGATGGCGGATTTTCCTTTGGCATGAAGCCACAAATTTACCCTTGAAAAAGGTTTTGATCCCCAAAATCCATTATGTACCGATAATGGAGAAGGATGTACAGACCTGATAATCAGATGTTTGCTTGTATCTATTAAGTGTTCTTTTTGCTGGGCAAATTTTCCCCATAAAATAAAAGCGACGGTATCACATTCTTTACTTACTGCGGCAATAGCTGCATCGGTAAAGGTTTCCCAACCTTTTTGTTGATGAGAGCCGGCTTTGTTAGCCTCTACAGTCAAAATAGTATTTAACAAAAGAACGCCAGATTTTGCCCAGCCGCTTAGGTCGCCGGTTGATGGAACGGGGTAGCCTAAATCGCTGTGGTATTCCTTGAAAATATTTACTAAGGATGGTGGCGGCGGCATATTTTCCGGAACAGAAAAACATAACCCATGAGCTTGGCCATAGCCATGATACGGATCTTGACCCAATATCACTGCCTTAACTTGCTGAATAGGTGTGAGTTCAAAAGCTCTGAAAATATTTTTCCCAGCAGGAAAAATTTGTTTGCCGGCCTGTATCTCCTGCTTTATAAATAAAGTCAGTGCCTGAAAATATGGCTTTTCAAATTCTGACTTTAATGCCAAAGCCCAAGAAGGTTCTATTTTGATATTCAAGAATACGATGTATTTAAGTTTATTATATTTGAAAGAAACCGATTTTTAGCGAAGCAAGTTTAGTATGAATAAACCAAAAGTGGAATTTTAAATTGGGAACGCTACGTTAATAGTAGTTCCTTGCGTTACCTCAATAGTAAGTGTTCCGGATAGCTGGCGGGCAGTTGTTCGGATAAGTTGCATCCCCAAAGAGGTAACTTTCGGGCTGGTGTGTTCTGGCAAAACCCCTATCCCGTTGTCCTGTACAGAAAGAATGTAAAAACCATTCTTCGTCTTTAAATCAACGGAAATAGTAGCTAAATCAATACTTTCATTGAAAGCGTGTTTTACAGAATTACAAATAGTTTCATGTAAAAATAGCCCAACGTTGATACAAGTATCAATTGGTAATAAACAGTTTATGATATTGACTTTCAAGTGAATATTTTTTCCCTTTGCATAAGTTCGGACACAGAAATGGCTCAGGCTTTCTGCAAAATCTTTTAAGCTAACCAATGAAAAATCTAACGCCTGATATAGTTTTTCGTGAACCATAGCCATTATTCGTATGCGAGACTGACTTTCGATGATTTTTTCTTGAATTTTTCTATCCGGAATAGATGCTGATTGTAAACTTAGTAGGCTGGAAATAATTTGTAAATTATTTTTTACTCTATGGTGAACCTCTCTTACTAATACTTCCTTTTCAATCAATGCTTGTTTGATTTTGCGTTCATCTTCAACGCTCCGCGTAACCAACCTAACTATGGCTACTACTTCTTGTTCTTGAAATGGTATAAATCGAACTTCAAAATATTCCTTGTGAGTATAAGTTATATCAAAAACAATTCTTACCGGCTGGTTTGTTGTAATACATTGGTTTATAGATTCTTGAACTTCTTCAATATTTTGATATGATAAAATTTGGTAAAAATAACTACCTTTAATTGCATCCGTTTTGATAAATTTCTGATAATCTATCGGAACTCTAAATTCAATACAAGAACTATCAGCACGTAGTTTAAAATACATATCCGGCAACGCACTATACAAACTCAATAATTCATGATAGGTTTCCTGAAACCGAGAATTGGTAACAGAAGCTAATGAGATAGGCTCAGAAAGTAGCAGAAAAATATCCCCTTGGCTAATAGGTATAAAAACAATTGTATCAATAGATTGAAATGAAACGCGGTTACGGGTTAGTTTCTCAAATTTTTCCTGTAATGGCGTATAAGGGTTGTTTTGTGCCCGCCTAATTAATGCATAAAGTTTTTCTAAGTTATCACTATGATATAACGTATCAATTTTACTGTTTACAATCTGTGTTAAATTATAGTCATATTGCTTCAATAAAAATGTATTTGCCTCTAAAATCAAATATTGATTATTAAAATAAAGTGATGCTGATAATATGTTGTTAAAAAGGTATTCATATTTAATGTATTCAAGCGTTAATGAATTCCGAAATATTGTTTCTGAGGTAATATTGTTAAAATAAATCACTAACAAATCTGTTTTTCCCTGATTGTATTGATGATAAGAAATTCGATAGTTTGTAATAACTGAGTTATTTTCTACTGTAATACATTCACAATAAGGTTCTTTATTATTTTTATTAATTATTTCACGGGATAAACTTTCTATGGTAGAAACTTCCCATTGAATATGACGGGCAAATTCTTCAAACGTAACTACCAACTGCTGTGGTAAATTAAAATCTTCTATAGCTGATAGATTACACTCAACAATTGTTTCTTCCCGCAAATCAACCACTACTATTGGATGTTGTATTCCATCAATGATTTCTTTATAGTAGTCCTCTGAGGAATACGTTTGGATTTGGTCGGAAATTTTCTGCGCATAAGAAACGATTCCTTTTATTTCTGGATTAAACAGTAAATTATGATGTGTATAACTCCACCAATGCCAATTATTAGCCCGAAACCGAGCGCGACAATTAAACTGAACTACTACATTTGGTTTGTCAATGTTTTCAGTAAATAACTTAGAGACCTTTTCTAAATCATCGGGGTGGAAGAACTCAAATATAGATCTTCCTACAATTTTATCTGATTCACATCGAGCGGTATTCAGCACTGCTTGATTTACATAAACCAACAAGCCATTGTGATTAATAACGGAAATTAAAGATTCGCTATTACCATAAAGTTCTTGATAGCGATTTATTGGCGCAAGCGGTGAAAGTAGTATAGAATAAGACTTAGAAACAACCTCTTTTTGAATGGGCATTATTGTAACAATCAGAATATCAATCCCTTGAATGTTTGTTAATGAGCCTGATATTAAGCATCTCAGATAGTTTCCGTTCCGTTTATAAACTTTCCAAAATGACTGATATAGACCGGGGCGGGCAAAACTATCGGCAATCAGACTAAATACTTTATCGTGTACTGCCGGATTTAATATCTTTATTATGTGATAGTTTTGTAAATCCTCTATCTCATATTCCAGTAAACTACACATAAAATCAGAAACATATACCATGATTCCGTTTTTATCTAACAGGATAGTTCCAGAAAATTCTGAAGAGATTAGGTTTTTCTTAAGCTCAATGTCAAACATTTGATAGCTACTATCTTGCAAATACTTTCCGTTTTAGAGAAAAGTACTAAGCAAATTCACTCACAAAGGTAAAAGTTTTGGGGGATTATGGTAGTTTTTTTTAAAAAAATCAATTAAGACTTCATTTTATTACACAAAACAGAGGTTTCTCTATACTTTGAATCATTTTTGATTTGATTCTATTCAGGGTTTAGGTTTAAACGTAATAGAGCAAGATATTCCGGCTCCGCCTTGGTTTTGCAAACCCACCCAGATCGCCGGTTGAATATGCAACGCTAAATCTTCTGAAACAGAAAATCCTTTTAGATGCCGAGCTACATAAGCCTCTACTGAATTTAAAGCATAACCTAATGCACCCAAAACAATAATGAGATCTCTGTTTCTACGATAAAATTCTCGTTGGGCTAACAGTGTTTCGTTACTGATATTGGTATATGAATCTATTGTAAGAGAATCATTATCAGTTCTGTATAAATATGCTTTTCGGAAAGTTTGGTACGATTGGTTGTTTTTCAAGGCAAAGTAAGCGCAACTTCCCATTACAGCGTATATGACGGGAATTTTCCAATAATCTCTGTTGTATAGCTGCCCTAAGCCCGGCACTATTAAGCTCAAAATAGCTGCTTTGCGGGCTTTTTGATTAATGGAAATAATTGTTTTTGCAGCTACAAGAGAATCGTTATCTGATGTTTTCTGGGCATTAAGCTGCATTATAAACAAGCTAACGCAGCTCAAAAAGCACAACAAGTGTTTAATCACGTTCCAAAATATCTATAAGCCGGTTCAATTCATCTAAAGAATAGTATTTAAGCCGTATTTCACCGTTTCCGTCATTTTGTTGGTTAATTTGAACTTTGGTGTTAAGGTGTTTTCCCAAACGGCTCTGTATATCGCGGATATGGACATCCTGAGGTGAATTATTGGTTTTAGTAGATGTAGTTTTAGGCTGATTTAGGTTACGAACAAATTCTTCTACTTGACGAACAGATAAATCTTGCTGAATAACTTTTTGATAGATAGAGAATTGGTGGATTGGGTTATCAATGGTAATGAGTGCGCGTGCGTGCCCCATAGATATTTTGCCCTGTTTTAGGGATTGTTGAATCTCGGGCGGTAATTTTAGTAACCTCAAATAATTATTGACAGTAGCCCGTTTTTTTCCAACTCGGTGGCCTAAATCTTCCAGAATCAAGTTACATTCTTCCATTAGCCGTTGATAGCCAAGCGCAATTTCAATTGGGTTTAGGTCTTGACGTTGGATATTTTCTATCAAGGCCATTTCGATCATTTGCTCGTCATTAGCTGTTCGGATATAGGCCGGAATGGTTTCGAGGCCGGCTATTTTGGAAGCCTGTAACCGGCGTTCGCCGGAAATTAGCTGGTAGGTCTGTTCATTTAGTTTCCTTACAGTAATTGGCTGGATAATTCCATGAATCTTTATAGAATCCGATAATTCTGCCAAAGCCTCTTGGTCAAAATCATTTCTCGGTTGATATGGATTCGTTTCTATCTGATTAACAGATATTTCAGAAATAGTATTGGGTAGAATACCGGATGAATTAACGAGATTCCCGTCGGGGGTAAGCATTTCGTTACCTCCTAATATAGCCATTAAGCCACGTCCAAGTCCTGATTTTTTACCTTTTTTTTCTTCCACAGAAAGTGCGGTTACGGAGTTTAAAACAACATAACAAAGTTAAGACAAATTTCGATTACTCTAATCTACTTTGTCTCCAGCAGAATCCCATTATTCTCTAAGATTTCCTTAGCTAAGGCGAGGTAATTTTGGGCTCCTTTTGAGTTTAGGTCGTGCATCAAAACAGGCAGGCCAAAACTGGGAGCTTCTGAAAGCTTTGCATTTCGCTGAATAATTGCCTTAAATACAATTTGTTGAAAATGAGAGCGAATTTCATCAACTACTTGATTACTAAGCCGTAACCGTTGGTCGTGCATTGTTAATAAGATGCCCTCTATTTCTAAATTTGGGTTTAATCTTTGCTGTACAATTTTGATTGTGTTTAACAATTTCCCCAATCCTTCCATTGCAAAGTATTCACACTGAACCGGAATTAGTACTGAATCTGCTGCCGTTAGAGCATTTAAGGTAACGAGACCTAAAGACGGAGAGCAATCTATCACGATAAAGTCATAATCATTTTTTACCTTATCCAGAACCTGCTTCATTTTCTTTTCTCGGTTTGGTAGGTTAATCATTTCTATTTCAGCACCTACCAAATCTATGTGAGACGGAAGTAAGTTTAAATTAGCAACTTTTGTGTTGATAATAACTTCATTCAGTTGATTTTCTTCATGAATAATACACTCATAGATACTAAGTTTTACATTTCTGGGGTCAAATCCAACCCCCTGAGTTGCATTAGCTTGTGGGTCAGTATCTACTAAAAGAGTCTTAAATTCTAAGGCAGCAAAACTGGCGGATAAATTTACTGCTGTTGTCGTTTTCCCAACCCCGCCCTTTTGATTTGCTATGCAAATTATTTTGCCCATTACGCTATTTTTTGAGTGGCAAAGTTATCTTGTTTTGTGCTTTATTCCAAAGGTTGCTGCCTACTTCCTGAAATATATTAAATTTAAAATTAAATACCCAATGTTTGGTGTATTTGCAGATTAATCCAGAGAAAATTTCTTCTTTTCTTTCTTTTGGGCTCGTTTTAGCAAAAAATGTTCTAAGTAAGATTCTACGGGTTTAAGTAAAACGACTAAGGATACTTTAAATGCAATTGACCAGACTTTGACATCTCCAAACTGAGCGACCCAGTCTTCAAAGGTGGTTTCCATAAACTCGGTAAGCATAAAAAGCCCAATGGCTAATAGCATAATAATGGTTGTTGCTTTTCTTCCTGCTCGTGAACGAGTTAGCTCGTCTATGGTTAATTGAAGTTCAATATTTTTTGTTTTTAACTCTTCGTTAAATCGTTTAATTTCTTCGGCTTGTTCTTTTAGTAAGGCATTGGTAGATTTCAACTTTCGCTGCAATCTATCTCCAACGGAGGTCAATAATTTTGCATCTTTAAGAAGTCTATCAAAGTGAATCGTAATATCTTTCAGAGCCTCTTGGTACTCTTCTCTCGATAAAGATTCATTAACAGAAGTTTCCTTTAATTTTTTCAATACGTCCGCTTCTTTTCCGTACGGAACAATATCTTCTCGTTTATTTTTTTTTTCTTTTTCTTCTGAATCTTTCACAAAGATAGAGTTACCTTAAAGTGTATCATCACGTTCAACTAACTCAAATGGCAGAGATACAATAGATTGGTAGTCTTCTCCGGATTCTAATACATCAATATCATCTACATAATAATGCCATTTAATAAGGCATTTTACGCCATTTTCATAGTGAATTTCTAATATTCTAAGTATTTCAAGAACGAACTTAGCAGAGCTTGTATTAAAATAGTCAAAATTAAAGTGGAATACTACTTGCTCTGGTGGGGAAGATAAATACCCTGTAAGCCATTCAATAACAGGAGTGTAGAATTGTGCCGAGTTTTCCGGATATGAGTTTCCCACGATTTCAAGTTCACCTGATTCCGGATTAAAATCTATTTTAGGAGTATCATCTGTAGCTGGAACTAATAGTGGTTTCATCACTTATCTGTTGTTTTGGTTGGTTGAATGTAAACGAACAAACTAAAAAAAGAGAAGTTGTCGTTTACCGGTTTAAAATTATAGTTTATCTTATTGTCTTTTGATTTTCGTGCAATGTCAATGATTCCTAAGCCTGCACCGCCTTTATCGGATATTTGCTCATTAGTAAGGACTTCGGTATAAAAAGCGCGAAGTTCTTCGGGTGTCATTGAGTTGATACGGTCTATGTGGGATTTAAGCCAAACGGCTGCATCCCGGGTAACTAAATTACCCGTAGCAATTTGATAGCAATTTGCTATCCTACTGATTACCAATAGAGAATTACCCTCCATTCCGGATTCAGACTTTTTTTCTGTATGATGGATTAAGTTTTGAAGTAATTCTATCAAGATGGAGTACATCCGTTTTCGGATCATACGTTCTTCTCCAAAGGCTTCCATTTTAGTGTCAGCCATTTTTAATATACTTTTTATCAACTCAGACGTAACGATTCCTTTGTAAGCAAAGATAATCTCGTTGTTTTCCATCCGGTCGTAGTATGATTTTAGATCTACCATGTTAACTAAACTTGGATTATGGACTAATATGAAAGCGCGGCAAAGTTAGAAACTTTATTGTAAGTGAGCATTAAAATTATTCTTTAAAAGTGAACTTTTTATGTGTTGTTTGTGTCTCAATAGATGCTTACTTAGTTGAGAAAGCGATTCTTATTTTCATGTTGTTTTGTTAGTCGTGCTATGGCTGCCGAGAGGTGGCCATTTGCATTTTATAGATAATTAGATGTTTTATAGCTCTTTAGATATTAAATACTTATTTCGTTCTGGAGAGTTTCTGGTAATTAATTCTCCCAAGAAGCCGGTCAAAAACAGTTGAGAGCCTACGATTATAGCTACTAAGGAAAGGTAAAATAATGGCTGCGCAACAATTTCTCTGATGATTAATCCTTGGCTTATGTAGTAAAGTTTCTGGGTTATTAGAAAGATAGTGATTATCAGGCCGATACAGAATGAAGCGATTCCTAAAAGTCCAAAAAAGTGCATGGGTTTACGTCCAAAACGGATTACAAACGCTAAGGTTAGCAAGTCCAAGAGGCCATTTACAAAACGCTCTATTCCGCCAAATTTTGTAACACCATATTTCCTTGGGCGGTGCTGAACGACCTTTTCTTGGATTTTTGAAAATCCTGCGCCCTTAGCTAAAAACGGGATATAGCGGTGCATTTCTCCATAGACTTCTATAGATTTTACAACATCGTGCCTATACGCTTTTAAACCGCAGTTAAAATCGTGTAGGTTGTGAATACCAGAAACAATGCGGGTTGCCCAGTTAAATAGCTTAGTTGGAATTGTTTTGCTCAGCGGGTCAAAACGTTTTTTCTTGTAACCACTAACTAAGTCATTTCCTGCCAAAATCATCTGATAGAGTTCTGGGATTTCATCCGGGCTATCTTGTAAATCGGCATCCATTGTAATTACTACCTTTCCGGTAACTTTCTCAAAACCAACATTTAATGCAGCAGACTTTCCATAATTACGTAGAAACCGAACTCCACGGACAGCCGGATTTTTCTGGTGAATATCTTCAATTACTTGCCATGTATTATCGCGGCTTCCGTCGTCAATAACCCAAACTTCATACTCAAAGTTATTCTTTATCATGACGGTGTCAATCCACGTACAAAGCTCCGGCAGCGATTCCGCCTCTTCAAACGCAGGAATAACTACTGAAATATCTATCTTTGAATTATTTTCCATTCAGATAAGTAATTCAGAATAAAATAGTTATTACAAAATCTACGTTTTTGATAGACAAGATATTTGATTAATCTATTTGGGCTATCAATCGGGAGAATAGTTCTGATAGTTTGGGTTCTGCTTCTCCGGCAACGTGCAGGATTTCTTCAAATAAAACTGGGCGGCGTTCATAGAGGGCACATTCGTCTGTAACAACAGAAATAGCGAACGTTCTCATTCCCATGTGGTTAGCAATAATTGCTTCTGGAACGGTGGACATTCCTACTACATCCGCGCCGATTCCACGCAGGTAACGGTTTTCTGCTCTTGTTTCTAAGTTAGGGCCGGATACTGCCGCATAAACACCAGTAGAAATCGGTAAAGCAAGTTCTCTGCCTATCTTTAAAGCTAAGTTTATCAAGTCTTTGTCATAAGGGCCGCTCATCTCTGGAAAACGGGGACCAAAAGACTCAATATTCTGGCCACGAAGTGGATTTTCCGGCAATAAATTTATATGATCATCTAAAATCATAAAATGTCCGCAGCGGTAATCGGGATTCAAGCCGCCGGCAGCATTAGAAAGTAACAAAGTGTTAATACCCAACAGTTTAAATATTCGTATTGGATAAGTAATCTGAAACATTGAGTAGCCTTCATAATAGTGAAAACGCCCCTGCATAGCTACTACTCGTTTGCCGGCAAGGGTTCCAAATATCAACTTACCAAAATGGCTTTCTACGGTACTTATCGGAAAATTCGGGATAAAATTGTAGGCTAATGATTTTTCTACCTCAATCATATTAGCTAACTTTCCCATACCGGTACCTAAAACGATGGCTATTTCCGGTGTCTCGCTATATTGCTTACGAATATAGGTAATGGTTTGCTCAAACTGTTCTGCAATTGTCATCTATCTAAATATAAGATTGTTATACACTTAAAGAAACTGTATCTAATGAAGGTGCTAAGTTAAATAATTTTGATAATTCTGTGTTTAGATAATCTTCGCCAGATTCAATTTCGGTTTCGATTTTTAAGTAGTAAATCGGCTGATTACCGAAAATCTCACAAAAGTAGTTTTTTTCTTTAATCCGAAAATAATCTTTTTCTGTGGTAATTAATATTGGAGGAACTTTAAAAAATGTTTGTTTAGAGAAACGGGTGAACTTTTCTTTTATAGCTTTTAATTGTTTTGCAGAAAAGATATGATGGTCAGGAAAAGGATAAAATTTCAACACATTGATATTTAGAGAATTTAGATAATTATGAAAGGCTTGATTATTCCCTAAGCCGGAAAATACAATACAAGAGATTCGTTCAGTTGCGAAATTATCCATTTGTTTGGTAGGAATAAAGCAATGTTGTAGCTTTGTTACTTTTGTTTTAAGATAGACTTTAGGGATAGCAATTCGGGTACGAAATTGTCGTTCTGTATCAGGGTTTATTTTGGTAACAAACATTAAATCAGATCGTTTGTAGTTTCTATAAGGTTCTCTAAGTCTTCCTATGGGAAGTAATTTATCTTTCCACGGGGGGGTAGTTGCATCTACTACTAAAAAATCCAAATCTCTATGTAGCTGAACGTGCTGGAAAGCATCATCTAAAATAATAGCATCTAATTTATTTTCTGCAACTAATCTAAGCCCACCTTGATAGCGGTCTTCACAGACTGCCACCGGAATTTCCGGAAAACGATTTTTAACTAATAAAGCTTCATCTCCAACTTCTTCAGCCAAACTGTTGGGGGCAACATTCACAAATCCGGTTGTTTTTCGCATATACCCACGACTAAGATACGCAACTTTTAGCCCTTGCAATTGAAACTTGCGTATTAACATTATGCAGGCGGGCGTTTTTCCTGTACCACCAGTGGACAAATTCCCTACTGAAATAACTTTTACAGGTAAATTATGGGTGCGAAGAATCCCCCACTTGTATAATTTCAACCGAACAAATACAACAAATCTATAGAACCAACTCAATGGTATTAAGATAAATGTACGTACAAAAAACATACCTAAGTTCCTCATTAACGCCCATATTAACGACTTGCCTTTTTGTTTCCTGCGCTTTTTCATAATCTATAAGCTAACTTCAAAACGCAAATGTAGTAAACAGTAAATTCCTACCTATAATTATGTTGAAAAAAAATACCTACGTTGAGAGTTGTAGCTCAGAATGTATAAAAACTATGGTTTCGTGGGGAGTTTATTATTACAATTAAAGTAGCATCGTTTTTTGTTCCTAAAAAAAGCAAGTAATATTTCTGACTAATTTATTATTTCTAACTCATAATGAAGTACTTATGTTTTCTATTTTTCGGTTTAAATGCTTATTGAAGTGATATTTTCCTTCCTCAAATACAGCCGAAAAGGCCTCCCGATTATCCCTACAAACTCCGTCTGTACTTATAAGGTGTTATCATTTTTGGTAATTTTTGAATTGTTTTTTTCTCAAAAAAATATCCAATTACCTCTTTGATTTCAGGCAACTGGCATATAAACAACTCTAAGTTCTATCTATTTTTAGATATTTTTGTACTTTAAGGATGGGGAAAGGTGGTTTTGTTTTTTTGGTTTCAGGTATAAATTGTGAGTTTACTCTTACTTGGCAATCTTTTTATCATACTTTTTGAATCACCAACCCAGAAACTTTAAACTGCGGAGCTATTGGGCAATTATTTACAATATTGATAAACACACACAAAAACATCTTCTCATAAAAGAAGAACTAAGCAACTTTTAGAATAATTATTGCTTTTGTCAAGAATAAGGAGTTTTTAGTAAAAAACAAAAAAAAGATTCTTTCTTATTTTTTTATAATTATATTTGTAACCTCTACTTTAATAGTTTGTTATGAGTCGTGCTTTATTTTTTTGTTTTTTTCTGATATTGTCAGGAACTGTAGCCGGGCAGGTAAATAAAACCCGCGAAGATTATGAGCGATTTCTGCAAAATCATCCTTTTTTAAATAGAGAAAAGTTTTTAAGAAAGGGATATAAAATAATCCCCAAATACGACAGGCCGGACTATGCTCGGGAAATGGAGATTATCAAAACGATGGATCCAGCAACCGGTCAAGTTCCTTGGGAAAAGAAACTCATTGCGTATCAACAAACACGCGCTTTACAACAAAAAATTGCAAGCGGTATTGTGCCTTATGCCGGAATATCTAATGTAAACTGGGTTGAGCGCGGACCTAACAACGTTGGAGGACGTACCCGTGCATTAATGTTTGACCCAAATGACCCAAGTAAGAAAAAAGTATGGGCAGGCGGCGTTACCGGAGGTATCTGGTACAATAATGACATTACTAATGCAAGTTCTTCTTGGAACAAAATAAGTGACCTATGGGAATCTATCTCTATATCATGCATTACGTATGACCCTAATAATACCCAAATTTTTTATATTGGAACCGGTGAAGGTTTTGGCGCTGGCGCAGGACGAGGAGCCGGAATATGGAAAACTATGGATGGCGGAAATACATGGACTCAGCTATCCGCTACAACAAATTTCTTTTATGTAAATGACATTATGGTTCGAAACGAAGCAGGGCTTAGTGTGATTTATGCGGCGATAGCCAGTGAGTATTACGAAGGAGTTTGGCACGGTGTTGGTGAAGGATTACAACGCTCCGTTGACGGCGGCACTACTTGGGCACAAGTTTTACCCAATATTTCCGGAAATCCATACCAGCCCTCAGATATAGAAATCGGGGCAGATAACCGCATCTACATTGGCTCTAAAAGTAATTCTTACGGCAACGGCGGCGGTACAATTTTGTATTCTACTACCGGCCTATCCGGATCTTGGACAATTGTAAATAAATATTCCGGAGTTACAAACGTTGGCCGGATAGAACTCGCTTGCGCACCCTCTAATGCCAATATTTTATATGCTATGGTAGAAGCAGGGAACAAAGTTTATACCTGTGCCACATCAAAAGACAAAGGTGTAACCTGGACAAACCACGCGCAGCCTGATGACGCAGATACAGGAATCGCACCAACAGACTTTTCAAGAGACCAAGCTTGGTATGACCTGATATTAGCCGTTGACCCAAATAATCCACTACGAGTCATAGCCGGTGCCATTGACTTATTCCTATCAGCAGATTCTATGGGTACATGGGCACAAATTTCTAAATGGTCTAATAACCCAAACATGAATACCTTAAGTTGCTCAATCGTACATGCCGACCAACATGCCATCTCTTTTCAACCCGGATCAAGCAATACCGTTATCTTTGGTAATGACGGAGGAGTATCTTATACATCCCAGCTAAATGTCGCTGCGTCTAGTAATGTAATATCTTCCAGAAACAAAGGTTATAATGTAACCCAATTTTATTCATCTGCATTACATCCTACAGCTGGAAGCAATCTTATGCTTGCCGGAGCTCAAGATAACGGAACACAACGTTTTTCTAACCCGGGAATGAACGCTACCGTTGAAGTTAATGGCGGAGACGGAGCCTTCTGCTTTATAGACCAAGACCAACCCCAATACATGATTGCCTCTTATGTCTATAACGACTATAGTCGATCCTCAGATGGCGGTTCAAGTTTTCCTACCCAACTTTCCAGCAATACAAATGGTTCTTTCATAAACCCTGCAGATTATGATAATCGAGAAAATATTTTATATTCGGGTAGAACTACTACAACTATCCAACGTATCACCAATGTAACTGGAACGCCTACCACAGCGTCCGTTACCGTTACAGGATTGGGTAGCCAAGCATCTGCGTTCGCTTGTTCCCCCTACTCTACACCGGGAACATCTACGGTTTTTGTGGGCACTTCTGCCGGAAAACTCTTTAAGCTAACCAATGCTCACACAACTCCTACTGTAACCAACATTACCGGGGCTTCTTTTCCTACGGGATATATTTCTTGTATAGAAATCGGTGCTTCAGAAAATGAACTCTTAGTAACATTTTCAAACTATAACGTAAAAAATATTTGGTACACAACGAACGGTGGAACTACTTGGGTTAGTAAAGACGAGGCTGCCTATGGCTTGCCAGATATGCCAATTCGTTGGGCAATATTTAGAATTTCAGATAGAAAACAGGTACTTGTAGCAACCGAAACTGGGGTCTGGTCAACAACTGATATTACAGCCGCCAATCCCGGATGGCAGCCAACCAATACCGGTATGGGGAATGTTCGTTGTGATATGCTGCAAATCCGTAGTAGTGATTATACAGTGATGGCCTCCGCGCACGGAAGAGGCGTATTCACCATGAATGCCTTTTCTCCTCCTGATGCTGACTTTTATAGCGATAAACAAGTTACTTATCTCTCTACCGATATTACATTTACAGATAATTCCGTTCAGGCATCCAGTTATAGTTGGAACTTTGGTTCAGGTGCCGTTCCTGCAACTGCAACAGGAGCTGGACCTCACACCGTTCAATATACTACTGCCGGCAAAAAAACAGTTACGCTAACAATTAACGGTGGGGTTGATGTAGAAACCAAAACCGATTATATCCATATTTTACCGTCTTATAGCGGATCTTACACCTTAGCTATGGGTGGCGATTTTGAATCAAATGTCAATGATTTTGCTGCAAATAATGTCTCCGGTACTCCATTTGAAAGAGGTAATTCCGCAATTTCAGGTAAAAACAGTGTTGTTTCCGGAGCAAACGCATGGGTTACCGGTTTATCAGCCTCTAATTATGCCAGTAATACGGTTGCATATTTATACACTCCAAATTTTGACTTCTCGTTAGCCGGCACATATACCATAGCCTTCAAAGCAAAATATGATTTTAGCTCTGACGTAGGTTATGACGGCTACCGCTTGGAATACTCAACAGATAAAGGAGCTACATGGCTTCATCTATCACCCGCTGTGGCCGCTAACTGGTATGATAGGAATACAGCTACTGATAATACTGTATTCCCTCCCTCTACACCTTTTTTCTCTGCGTTAATTACTTCTTACTCAAATAGAACCCGCGATATTTCTGCTTTAGCCGGAAATACAAACGTAGCTTTTCGATGGGTGTTTAAATCAGACCTGTCAATAACAGACGTAGGATTAGCTATTGATGACTTTACTTTAACAGCTCCCTCAGATATTACTCCACCGACTATTTTAACGCTATCTCCTCCTGACAACGCTACTGGGGTAGCCATTACCTCCAATCTCGTAATGACTTTTTCAGAAAATATCCAAAAAGGAACGGGTAATATCTTAATCAAAGAAAATGGAACTACTACACAAACTATCAATGTAACAAGCGGAAGTGTTACGATTTCTGGAAGTACTGTAACAATAGATCCAAGTGATTTTACGCAAGGAGCAGTTATTAATATTGAAATGCCCGCAGGGATATTTAAGGATATGGCAAACAACAATTTTGCTGGAATTTTGATTTCAACTGCTTGGGATTTTTGCACCACCCCTACTGCTTCAACGCCCGGCAGCAACAGCCCCGTATGCGAAGGAACAAACCTCA
>JAIXKT010000007.1:155435-225938 GCA_026932145.1 Bacteroidia bacterium | reverse complement strand
TGCGAAGGAACAAACCTCAACCTGACTGCTTCAACAGTAAGCGGAGCTACCTATTACTGGACAGGACCAAACGGATTTACCTCAACAACCCAAAACCCAACCCGAACTAACGCCACCCTCACAATGGCCGGAAACTATAACGTAGTAGCCATAGTAGGCAGTTGCACCAGCTCAGTAGCCTCAACAAATGTTACCGTCAATGCTGCGCCTACTGCTTCAACGCCCGGCAGCAACAGCCCCGTATGCGAAGGAACAAACCTCAACCTGACTGCTTCAACAGTAAGCGGAGCTACCTATTACTGGACAGGACCAAACGGATTTACCTCAACAACCCAAAACCCAACCCGAACTAACGCCACCCTCACAATGGCCGGAAACTATAACGTAGTAACCATAGTAGGCAGTTGCACCAGCTCAGTAGCCTCAACAAATGTTACATTTAAAAATGCAAGTATAATTTCCTTATTCACTACCAATGTTTTGCAAAAAGAAGCTACTATAAACTGGACTCTTTCCCAGACGGCTGACTCTGTTAGGGTGTTCTACAAGATGCAGTCATCTAATCATTGGGGGAAAATAATTACCCTTATTGGCCAAAACTTTTTATATCAAAATACATTAACTCCGGGAAAAACCTTTGAGTATAAAATAGAAACTTACGCAAACGGTTGTATGGATTCATCAGCGATACAGACTTTTGAAACATTACCTCCTTGCGGTATTGCCTCTAACTTTACCACAACTAATATTCAAACTACTCAGGCAAAATTATCATGGATAAAAAGCGAAAATCCGGATAGTTTTGTGATTTGGTATCGGAAATCTGGAAATAATAACCTTGTATGGATAAAAGTAAACGTTGGCATTGATACCAGCCGAGTAATTACCGGATTAACAAATCAAACAAATTATGAGTGGAAATTAGTGGCACATTGTGGGGCTTCAAACTTTTATGCTTATCCAGTACAAAACTTTGAAACACCTGCTCCGTGTGGTACTGTTATTAACTTAAATGTTACGGATATTACTTCAAATCGGGTAAAATTGTGGTGGGATACAATACCCGGTTCTACATATCAGATAGCTTGGCGAGTAATAAATACTGTAAATTGGTGGAATAGAACGAATGTACAAGGTTCACCCGTATTTCATGCCAGTAATCTTGCTCCAAATACAACCTATGAATGGCGAGTTCGGTCTATCTGTAATGGAGAAAATGACCAATGGTCTGTTTTAGATACTTTTACAACAGGTAGTTTAAAAGATCCTATTGCCCACAATGATAATAGTTTTTCTATATATCCCAATCCTACACAAGGGCAATTTATCGCACGAATATCAGCAGAAACGGGCGTTCGATATAGCTGCAAAATCATTTCAATAAACGGACAAGAAATAACCCAAAGAGAAGGAATTATTGATTCTAAGCCAGTTGATTTTGCCTTCGACATTTCAGATAATGCCAAAGGAGTTTATTTTCTTTACCTAAGTATTGGAGAAGATGTTTATATTGAAAAGATAGTTCTGAAATAACCAACTATATTTTAATATGCCAGAAAAACTTTAAAACCTCATTTATAGATAATTTAAAAAAGTTAGAGTAAATTTAGTTCGCATAATACTGAAAAACTTCAGCCTAAAAAAGCGTAACTTTGTGCTTTAAATATGTCATCTATACATTTTGACACCATTGACGAGGCTATTAAAGATATTTTGCAAGGCAAAATGATTATAGTCGTGGACGATGAGGACAGAGAAAACGAAGGAGATTTTGTAATAGCTGCTCGTTTTGCCACACCGGAAGTGGTTAATTTTATGGCTACCGTAGGTAAAGGCTTAATATGTGTGCCATTAGAAGAAGCTCGTTGTGATGCGTTAGGCTTAGGGCTTATGGTTCAGCAGAATAGCGCTCAGTTTCAAACCCAATTTACAGTTTCTGTTGATTTTTTAGGAGATGGATGCACTACCGGTATTTCTGCCTACGACCGTTCCAGAACTATCAAAGCCTTAATAGATCCGGAAACGAAGCCCGAAGACTTAGGCAGACCGGGGCATATTTTTCCGCTAAGAGCTAAAGAAGATGGCGTTTTGAGGCGAGCTGGGCATACAGAAGCAGCTATTGACTTGGCTCGCTTAGCTGGCCTTGAACCAGCCGGCGTTATCGTAGAAATAATGAACGATAACGGAACAATGGCCAGACTTCCCGACCTCTCCAAAATAGCCCAACAATATCAACTGCGGCTCATTACGATACAAGACTTAATCAGCTACCGGTTGCGCACAGAATCCCTTGTTACAAGAGAAGTTTCCGTTTCTTTACCCACAAAATATGGAGACTTCCAGCTAACAGCCTATACACACAACCATACCGGCCAAGAACATTTAGCTATTCATAAAGGAAAGTGGACATCCGAAGATACTGTACTTACCAGAGTGCATTCATCTTGTTTTACCGGAGATATTTTAGGGTCATTACGCTGCGATTGTGGAGACCAATTAACTGCCGCCATGCAACAAATTGAAAAACATGGCTCAGGAGTAGTGCTGTATATGAACCAAGAAGGCAGAGGAATCGGGCTTATCAACAAGTTAAAAGCATATCACTTACAAGAAAAAGGGCTAAATACTGTTCAAGCAAATATCGAATTGGGCTTTCGCCCTGACGAACGAGATTATGGCATTGGAGCCCAAATTCTACGGGATTTAGGTATCCGAAAACTACGCCTAATGACCAACAACCCCACCAAACGTGCCGGCTTGCAAGGATATGGCCTCGAAATAGTAGATACCGTTCCCATAGAGTGCACTCCTAACATTCATAATCATAACTACTTACGTACCAAAAAAGAACTTATGGGGCACGAAATTCTCCTTGAAGAATAAAATAACCCATGTTTTTTTCGGTATAATTATCCGTACTTCATCAAATAAAGATATAACAAACCTGCTGTTTCTCTAAAAAAAACAGCAGAAATACGTGTTAATTAAAATTTCAGATAATTTAATTCCCAAAAAGTATTAGATTTGCAGCGCAGTTGGGGGCTAACGCTTTCCAACTGCTCTTGTTATTTAGAAAATCCATAAAACCAGAGTCAAATGAGTGTAATTTCTTATTTTACAGAAGAAGGGTTAAAACGTCTTCAAGAAGAACTTCATGAAATGAAGACTAAGCAACGCACAGATATTGCTAAGCAAATTGCAGAAGCCCGCGAAAAAGGCGATTTAAGCGAAAATGCCGAGTATGACGCTGCCAAAGATGCACAAGGTTTATTAGAACTTAGAATAGCCCAATTAGAAGCACAATTAAAAAATGCTCGCGTTTTGGATGACTCTAACTTAGACTCATCCAAAGTGCTAATTCTCTCTTTGGTAAAGCTAAAGAACCTAAAAACAAACCAAGTAGTAACTTATCAATTAGTTTCCCAGCAAGAGGCAGACTTAAAATCAGGTAGAATCTCCATAGAATCCCCCATCGGAAAAGGGCTGCTGGGAAAGGTCGTGGGAGATAAAGCCGAAATTACCGTACCGGCAGGAAAACTGTCATTTGAAGTTCTTGAGATTTCACGCTAAATGCCTTCGATATTTTCAAAAATTATTTCCGGAGAAATACCCTGCCACAAAGTAGCAGAAACAGACCAGTTTCTTGCTTTTTTAGATATTTTTCCATTGGTAAAAGGACATACATTAGTCATTCCAAAGCAGGAAATTGACTATATTTTTGATATGCCTCCTGCATTACTAAGTGATTTAATGCTATTTGCCCAAAAAATCGCACCGGCTATTCAGCGCGCTTGCCCTTGTAAGCGTATCGGAGTTGCCGTAATTGGCTTAGAAGTACCACACGTCCATATACACCTAATTCCACTACAAAATGTCGCTGATATGAATTTTGAACGGCCAAAACTAACCGTATCTTCACAAGAATTAACAGAAATAGCAACTTCAATACAAAAATATCTACTATGAAGATTTTAGTAACGGGCGGAGCAGGTTTTATTGGATCCCATATCGTTGATGCTATGATTCATTCTAATCATCAGGTTGAGGTGTTGGATAACCTAAGTACCGGCTTCGCACACAATGTTCCTACAGGAATTACTTTTTTTAACGAAGATATAGGAAATCCAGCAGCCGCTGAAATAGTTCAAAATGGCGGATACGATACCATTTTTCATCAAGCTGCCCAAATTGATGTTAGAAAATCAGTGCAAAATCCGGCCGAAGATGCACATATAAATATCATTGGCACAATCAATTTATTAGAGGCAGCTGTTAAATCGAGAGTTCAGCATTTTATTTTTGCATCCAGCGGTGGGGCCGGTTACGGAGAACCTGATTACTATCCTTTAGATGAAAAACACTTACTTAATCCATTATCCCCTTACGGAATATCTAAAATAGCAGTAGAAAAGTATCTACATTATTATCAAGAAGTTCATGGGCTAAAAACAACCATTTTACGCTACGCAAACGTATATGGCCCACGCCAAAACCCGCACGGAGAAGCCGGCGTAGTAGCTATATTCCTAAACAAAATGCTCCAAAACCAACAACCGTTAATTAACGGCGACGGTAAACAAACCCGTGATTACGTTTATGTAGCAGATGTGGTAAATGCTAACACTATGGTATTCAACAATAAAAAATACGGAGCTTATAATGTAGGAACAGGAAGAGAAATAACGGTGAACGAGATATTTGAAGTCTTAAATACCTTTTTTGAAAACAAATTTTCCCAACAACATGGCCAAGCTAAGTCTGGGGAGCAACGCCGGTCTGTACTTAGTTATCAAAAAATCAAACAAGAATTTGGTTGGGAGCCAACTATTGATTTAGAAACTGGGTTATACAAAACCTATCAATGGTTTGCCTCTGTACAGAATAAATAGTTTACCTCATCATAAACTGCTAAAATGATTCGAGCTTTATTTATAAAGCTATTAAGAGTTTCCGGGAAACAATATACTCCTGCTCCTGAGCTACCTACCGGTCTCTTGATTAATACTTTAATTACAAGATTTGTATATCTGCTGCGCGGCTTTTGTCTATTCCAAAAATTTGTTTTTGTAGGTAGTAGCTCAAAAATTCGTGGGAAATCTACCCTTAAATTAGGGCGTGGAGTTACCATAGACCACCACTGCGACTTAGACGGATACGCACGGGAAGGAATTGAAATTGGTAATAGCTCAAAAATAGGAGCTTACACCGTAGTGTCATGTACAAGCCATTTTTCAAAACTCGGAAAAGGTTTTAAAATGGGAAGTTTTAGCGGAATCGGAGAATTTTCATACATAGGTTCAGCAGGAGGAGTAACGATTGGCGATAACGTAATTATGGGGCAGTATATTAGCTTTCATTCTGAAAACCATAACTTTGAAGACACCTCTAAACTAATTCGAGATCAAGGAGTTACATCGCAGGGAATATTATTGGGAAATGATATTTGGGTCGGCGCAAAGGTTACTTTTTTAGACGGATGCCAAATAGGCAACCATTGCGTAGTAGCCGCCGGTGCTGTAGTTAAAGGAACCTTCCCCGATAACTGCGTTATTGGAGGCGTGCCTGCCAAAATACTGAAACAATTATAGCTACCTACCTAATCGTTACTTATTTCGAGATGCCATTCTAAATTGTAACCTTATTTTTTCAAACAACTAAAATTTTACTTGTTAATACCGGGTTATCGTTATCTTCCTTCTATTTTAGCTCTGTAAGCATTACAATTTGTATTATTTTTGTATCATAGTTTATGATTCATTCAGCAGTTCCTTTTATTCCTACAGAATTAAGTAATTTTGAAGCCAAAATATTTAATTTAGTAACTTCCGGTGGCCGCTTAACCGAAGCAGACGCATTGGAGTTATACCATTCAAATAATATTCCCTTTTTAGCTTACTTAGCCTCTTGGGTTCGGCATCAAAAACATGGGTTAAAAACATATTTCAACCGAAATTTTCATATAGAACCGACCAATATCTGTGTTTATACTTGTGCTTTTTGTGCTTTTGCGCGCAAGCCGGGAGAAGAAGGCGGATGGGAATACAGCTTAGAAGACGTTGAGAACCAAGTTAAGCGGTTTCATGGGGTTCCGATTACAGAAATACACATTGTGGGCGGCGTACACCCAAAGCGAGGGGTAGAATATTATGGAGAAATGATACGCCGTATCAAAGCAATACGGCCAGAAATCCATGTAAAAGGGTTTACTGCCGTAGAGCTAAAAGTTATGTTTGCCAGAAGCCGCATGACATACGAAGAAGGGCTGCTTAGCCTGAAAAATGATGGATTAGATTCTTTGCCCGGAGGCGGTGCTGAAATTTTTGATCACGAAATCCGTAAGCAAATCTGTGAAACCAAAGCCTCTGCTGACGAATGGTTGGCTATTCATGAAACCGCCCATAGGTTAGGAATCCCCTCTAACTGCACTATTTTGTATGGACACATGGAAACCTACAAACACCGTGTACATCACCTCGCTAAACTTCGAGACCTTCAAGATAAAACGCATGGCTTTAATACTTTCATCCCACTAAAATTCCGCCGTGAAAATAACGACATGGCGCACATTGTAGAAACCTCCATTATAGAAGACCTAAAAAACTACGCAATAAGTAGATTATTTTTAGATAATATCCCACATATTAAAGCCTACTGGCCAATGATTGGGCGGGAAACTACTCAAATGAGCCTAAGTTTTGGTGTGGATGACATAGACGGCACAATTGATGACTCTACCAAAATCTATTCTATGGCTGGCGCAGAAGACCAAACGCCCAGTATGACAACACCAGAACTTATCCAACTAATCAAAAATGCCGGTTATCAACCGATAGAACGGGATTCTATCTATAACCAACTCCACGATTATTCGGTGGAGACCTTTACTGAACTGATTTCTTAATCGAAAAAATTGAATCAATTAAATCTGGGTGTAGTCCAAACCTAAAATTCGGTAACGTTAAAATCAGAAATAACTATTTGTTTTAGTCCTCTTTTTTGGTTATCTTGCCTTACTTTTTAATACAGGACATTTGCAAGAACAAATTTTAACCATAGATAATGCTGATATTCGTGCCTTTTATGGCACAAATGATGAATATTTAAACCGTATTCGGGAGACCTTTCCGGATGTTAAATTTATCGCACGCGGTAATCAGCTTAAATTACAAGGTGAACCTGATAAAATACAAATAATCAGCCAGTTAATTGGTAGTATGATTCAGGAAATTCAACGAAGAGGTTCTTTGGAACACTACCGCTTTTCAGATATATTAGCTGGAAATATTGCTAACTCAAGCTCTTTTCATGAATCTAACTCAGACCCAAACTTAATTTTGTATGGTGTGCAAGGAAATCCAGTACGGGCAAAAACCAAAGGGCAGCAAGAAATGGTAGCATTATCTACGCAGAATGATATTTTATTTGCAGTAGGCCCAGCCGGGACGGGTAAAACTTATACAGCAGTAGCTTTGGCTGTTAAAGCCTTGAAGGAGAAAAGGGTGCGTAAAATCATTTTGGTACGCCCGGCAGTAGAAGCCGGAGAAAGTCTCGGATTTTTACCCGGAGATTTAAAGGAAAAAATTGACCCCTACCTGAGACCACTCTATGACGCACTCGAGGATATGATTTTACCGGAAAAACTACGCGCTTACCTTGAAAAAAATATCATAGAAATTGCCCCGCTCGCTTATATGCGCGGACGTACACTTACGAACGCCTTTATCTTACTTGACGAAGCCCAAAACGCTACCGAATTGCAAATGAAAATGTTCTTGACCCGATTAGGTATTGACTCTAAGATTATCGTTACCGGTGATACTACCCAAATAGACTTAACTAAAAACCAAAAATCAGGTCTCTTGCAAGCATTAAAAATATTTCAAAATATTCCAAACATCGGATTTGTATTCCTAAATGCACACGATGTTGTTCGTAATAAATTAGTTAAAAAAATATTAGAAGCCTACGAAACAGTTTCCCGTTTAGAAAACAAGGAATGAAACAAAACTATCCTTGTTTTCTAAATTTCACTTTAAGGCTGCTACATATCTAACATTTCTTGCAAAGCGGTAAAAAGTTCTGCACGAGTACGAACTTCTCCCATCTTTTCTGCATAAACTATACCCTCTTGGTATAATCTTTTAGCATCTTCTATCCGATTCAGTTTTTCCATTAACTTCCCATACTGGTAATATAATGCAACATAATCAGGTTTTTTTTGGTAAATGGAGTCGAACAAATTACAGGCTTTTTCATCCTCACCTAAGCTAACATATTCTAAAGCTAAGGCAAATGTAATGAACGTATCATTAGGGTCTTGCTCCTGAAAACTAAGTAGTTGCGATAGTCTTTCTGATTTTAAATTACTCATAGATACCCATGATAAGTGATATTTTATTTTCGGACACGTAACTTTTGGTATGGTACTACGCTATCATTCTCTATTTTGTTCCAATTCATCAAGTCATCAACGGTAATTCCAAACTTTCTGGCAATACTATAAATCGTTTCTCCAAATTGAACGATATAATATTTAGACTCTTCGCTCTTTTCTTGGTCTTCTTTTTTGTTTTCCTGAACTTCTTGTCTTACGCGGTTATCTGACACAAAATATTTGCGTCTTTCTTCATCCGAGAGTTCTCTGTTTTTGAGGCTATCTGCGTAATTAAGTAGGTCTTGATAATTTGGGAATACTTCGTATATCTTAACGGAAAACTTATCTGATGCTACTGCTAAGCGTTTACTATCAGGGCTAAATGCGGCATAGTATCCTAAGCCGGTATGGCCTGCATAGAAAGCTAACTCAAGGAAAGACTTTCCGTCCCATAAGCGAACGGTGTTATCATCTGAAGAAGTAGCTATTCTTTTATCATCTGGTGAAAACACAGAATGATACACTGACGCGCTGTGAGATTCTAATTTAGCGAGTTCTTTGCCGGTTCTGGTATCCCAAACTTTTGCGGTAGAGTCTTTGGAGGCCGTAACGGCTAAATTGTTGTTATGACTAAATGACACATGATTAACGCCGGCTTTATGACCTTTTAATACGAAAATATTTTCTCCGGTGGTGGCATTATAGATGCGTGCGGTGTTGTCATTTGAGGCGGAAGCCATCATTTTTCCGTCAAAACTAAATACTACAAACACTACTTCGGCGTTGTGAGCGTGTATTTGTCGAATTTGTTTGCCGGAGTTATCCCACAAAATGATTGTTCCGTCTTTTGAGGCTGTGGCGATACGGGAACCGTCCGGGCTAAATGCTCCATACAACACTTCATCGGAATGGCCTACAAGTTCATGGGTTACTTCTCCTGTTTTGGTATCCCAGATGCGGGCTGTTTTGTCTATAGAGGTTGTTAGGATTTTCGCTCCGTCTGTGCTGATGGTGGCGTGGGTAAGTAGGTTTTTATGGCCTCGTAAGGTAGATATATTTTTCCCTTCGGGGAAAGTCCAGACCCGTGCAGAGAAGTCTTCGGCCATCGTTACCAATAAATCTCCTCTGGCAGAGAAGTACGCATTATCAACGATGTGGGTGTGTCCGGTAAGGATAGAGATTTGTTTGCCGGTATAAACGTTCCAGAGTCTGGCTGTTTTATCCCAAGAAGTGGTTACGAGTGTTTTTCCGTCCGGTGAAAAGGCGTTGTATATCAGTTTGTTCTTATGCCCTAATAGAACTCCTTTGGGTTTTTCGTTTACGATAGCGTTTACGGCGTTGTACAAAGCAGCTTCGGATTCTTCTACGTAAGGTCTATCTGGATTTGATAAATCTTTGGGAAGAGCTTGCTGGGCTAAGAGTAGTGCTACAATGGGGTTTTTCTTTTTCACTTCTTGCCTTGCTAAATCAGACAAAAAGAGGGATTGTGTAATCATTGCGTTATTACGTTGGCGGGTAGCTATTTCTTGTTGAAGAAGAGCTTCTTTTTCTTTTTCTTCCGCACGCATTCTTTCTTGGTCTGCTATTTTGGTTTGATTTTCAGCAATAATTCTTTGGTTTTCAGCGATTCTACGTTCGTTTTCGGCTATTTTGCGTTGGTTTTCGGCTATTACTGTTTGTGAAACTGCATTTGCGCGTTCACCTTCTGCAATTTTTCGTTGAGCTTCTGCTACCAGGAAGTTTGTTTCTGCCCTAAGTTTTTCGCGTTCTGCTATAAGTCGTTGATTTTCAGCTTCGCGAGTTTTGTTTTCTGCTATTAATCGCTGTCTTTCTGCTATCAATGCGTGTCTTTCTGCATTGGCTTTTTGAATCAACGCTTCATTACGAGACAATGAGGCAAAATAAGTGGCAATAAGCGATATGAGTAGCAGGGTGGAAATCACTCCAATAGCAAACAATACTAACCTACGGTTACGTTCTATTTTTTGTTTACTTAACCGGAGAAACTCTTCTAAGTCATCTAAATAGAGTGTTGCTTGTTCCATAGGTTCTAAGTATGGAATCATTTCGTCCGGGCGGATGTAGCGGTTTACCCAAGCCGGATTGGGGCGTTGTTTTTCATACCATGCATGAAAATAACTGAATGGCCCGGTAGATAACAGATATTTGGAAGACTTTTCATTAACAAGCCAACTATCTAACTGAATTTTTAGGTCGTTGTATATCTGAACGCTTTTGTTTTCGGCTTCAGCCCACTCTATTAATTTTTCCCAGTTCCGAATTAAGGATTCATGTGTAATATCAAGGACAGATTCTGGGCGCAATTCTACAGAATCAGGGTCGTTTGAGATGTAAGGCTGAATAAAGTTATTTCCTCGTTCACGAAATAGGTTAAGTACGTGCCCCACAATAACATAATCTGCTTCTTCGCCTCCATAAATTTCAGCAATCTGCTTTAAGGTCATACGGTTTCGCACCGCACGATTGTCATCAATTTTAGTTAAACAAATGAATGCTATTCTTACAATTTCGGTGATAGTTTCTTTATCTGCCTTTGGGGTGTAGTTTTTGTTGTAGTATTCGTGGGCTATTTCGTAGAGTTCATTTGCGTGGCGGCTTAATATATTGCGTAATCTGGGCTTATCATATAGGTTTTGGGTTTCTGGAGTTAGCTTGTTGAACCATTCACGGAATTTAGACTGGTCTTCTTTGGGGAGTTTATTAGCGCTTAGGCCGCCTACTTTGGCGTATTCGAGGAGGTCTATTTCTTTTTTTTCTTTTTGGGCGACTTCCCACATTTGGTGAAGACAATGCTGAAGCACCGGTAGTTGGTCTATGCCGTCTCCTAAGTCATTAAGCAGTCGTTGGCTTAGGCGTAAGCTCAATTTATCTCCATTTAACCGAGCCGGAGCTTCGATAACTTCCTGAATTTCTTCACGTTTTAATCTTGGGACGAAATACGTACTCTGGCCGATAAGTTCTGCAAAACCTCGAAAAGCGACACACTGACCAATGTAGTCCGACCGCATCGTGAAGACGACAAAAATAGGCAGGTCTTCTTCATGTGCGATGCGTATGGTTTCGATAAGAACGTTTACCGTGATTTGTGCTACCGGAGAGGCTATGGAATCTCGGTAGTTTTCGGCATTAGTAAAAAACTCCTCAAATTGGTCAACTATAATCAGTAGGTTTGCAGCCTGCCTGCGTAAGTTTCTTCGTTGTTCTTCATCGGCTTCAAGGTAATCTTTTCCGGTTATATCGCAGTAGATAGACGATTTTTTGTATAAATCTACCAATGCAGAGAAGCCATAACTCAGGGTTGTTTCTACTTGTTCGGCATTTCGCTGGCGCAAAGCCGCAGCTAAGGCATTGGAAAGGTTGGTAAGAGGTGTTCTTTCTGGGCGGAAATCGGCAACTGCCCATTTGCTAAATACTGACCGTAAAAAGCCCCCTTTAACAGAGGGAACAACGCCGGCATAAATCAACGATGACTTACCGTCCCCTGAAGAGCCCGTAACCATCGAAAATTTATTCCGTTCAATCATACGCAAAATGCTGTCTATATGCTTTTCGCGTCCTTTAAAAAAGATAGATTCGTCTTCTGAAAATGGCCGTAAACCGGTGTATGGGCTGAACGTTTGCTCTACAATAGCCTGTCCTCGATAAACTTTTTCAAATGTTTTTTGGATTGTGGGTAAAAACTGGTCTTTTGAGAGTACCTGTAATTGGAGTTGGGGAGCCTGAAAGCGTAAAAAACGATTTCTACGAGGCTCATCTTCTCCCAGCATCAAGATAGGTGTGTTTGATGATGCACCACCAATTAGCTTCCAAACTTGCTTGGTAAACGAAATCGCCCAGTCTGCACATTCTTTGAAATATACAATAGCCAAACGGCTCTTACGTATCTGGATAATAGCCTGACTCCGGTAATCTACTTCATTTTCAGGAACAACCGTTAAAGTCGTTATGCGGTGGTCTTCTGATGCTGTTTCTATAATTTGGTAGCATTCTGCTGCATCCTGAATGTTATACAAAAAGCAGTAATCGTATTCTTTGGTAAAAGAGACTACCTGTTCTTCTTCCTGTAAGGAGGTGCGGATATCCTCTACGAATTGTGCCGGACTGATTACGCTCGTAAACATAATGTCTCGAGTTAGGTTATTTTGAATACCCTGAATAAAGTCCTGCTGTTTTTCATCTATTTGGGTATTTTCGGTAGGTAAATTCCAAACGAAGCGTTTATACTTTCCGGCGGTTTCACGGGATTTTTGGCTTGCCTTTTCATATTGATACAATGGCAAAGAAACCTCCGGATTGCTGGCTAACGGACTCCCAAAGGTTGAACCCAATACATGAATATAACATTCTGTAACAGATAAAGACTTGATAACAACATCTTTAAATTCAGACTCTTCCAATGGGATGTTCCCTTGCGGATAGACTTCTAACCCTGCTTTTTCAAGTATAAAGGCCAAAATATCCCGCTTCTCTTTGACATCTTCCCCCGACCATGCCAAATAAACCTTCCGCCGAATATGTTTTTCCTCAGTAGTTTCAGTTGATTCAACACCTTCTGCCTGACCAGATAAGACTAATTCATCTTTCATACCACAATGATGTAATGTATGGTTTTTACGTAGATTACTCCACCTTGCGAAATTACGCTTTTTTTTTGAATTATAACAGTAAGTGTTTATTGTTGAAAAATAACCACTTATTCACATTTTCTAAATACTTTATGCACATTTTAGAAAATAGAATCTTTCTTTATTGGGATTTAGAATCCATAAAAGCGGCATTTTCTAAGCTGCACTCCAAGATTAGTTAGCGTATTTTTGAACTAAATAAGCCTAAAAACAAACGGCTAAGTGCTTTTTCTCGTTAGCTAACGTAAAAATAATGTATCTTAGCTCAAAATATATTGGATGTGCGTATCTACTGGATACTGTTTTTTTGTTTGTTTTTAGAAGGATATAGCCAAAAAAGCACCTTTGAACCCTTTGAACACGGTAATTTATGGGGTATTCGGTACAAAAAAAACAAACAAATAATTGTTCCACCTACCTATAAAATGATTTTTCCGTTTGAAAAGGGGCAAATAATCACACCGGTTTTTTCTGCTAACGGATGGGGTTTTTGCGACACTACCGGAAAAGAAGTAATCTCATGCCAATTTGACAAAGTAGTGTGTATTTCAGACTGGGATTGCTTTGCCGTATCCAAAAACCAAAAATGGGGTATCTATGATTTTAATGGTATTTTAAAGCAACCCTGCCGTTATGACGAATTACGCCTCTGGTGCGAACACCAACCCAATGGAATTCAATATTGTATGTATGCTAATCAACTTGGATTGGTGATTTGCGATGGAAAATTTGGGTATCTATCCAACGATTTACACGAATTTATTCCTTGCCAATATGAAGATGCCTTAGAATTTAGCGATGATTTAGCTGCCGTAAAAAATGGCGGAAAATGGGGTTATATAGGCACGAATGGCCAAATAATCATCCCATTTATTTATTCAGATGCCCGAAATTTTAACTTAGGTGCCGCCTTTGTTAAAGTAGGAAAATTATGGGGAGCTATTGATAAAACCCAAAAAGTAGTTATCCCATTCCAATATGAAGCATTAAAGTCTCCCAGAAATAGTTTTGATGCCAAAGGCAGAACCGAAGTGCGCCAACATGGAGCATGGAGCACTATCAATATCAATAAGTTTAAATAATAAAACTATTTTAAGTTCCCAAAACAGTATAACTTAGTCAAATCTTACTTAAAATCAGTAAATTAGATTAGTTATTTATTTAGGTTTGCTTCATAAATATGGTTAAAGATGGTTTCCTTTTCTAAAAAATAGTAGTTTTTATGCTCTCCAAACCGTTCTGGGCGTATTAACCCAAACTGAACTAAACCTTTTAGGTATTTTGAGGCAGTATTATATTTTAGATCAAGGACTTCAACAAAGGTATTCAGAGAGAACCCTTTATGGTTATTGACTAAAAAAACCGGTAAATCAAAAATAATTTCATACAAAGTTCCTTGTAAGTGCATATCATAGAGCATTTTACGGATACCTTGTTCCAGAGCCGGATTTGTTGTTTGAATTTCATACAAAAAGTTTCCTAATCTATCTATTTCATTTTGAGATAAATAGCTTCTGATATTCCGGTAAGAAAAGTTAAGGTGTTCAGACGCAAGTGGTAAATCACCTCTTGTGATAGAGATACATTGATTCAACACTTTATTTCTAAAGTTTGCGGGTTCTTCTGCAAAATCGCTCCACTTTCCGGTAAAAATATTAGCGGGGCATCTTGGATTACCGATAGATTGCAGTAAATCCTGAGCTACTTTGTATGAGTGATTATTTCCTGACAATCTGGCAGATATAGTTAGAATCTTTATAGATTCTTGATGATAGCTAAAGAAAATATGGATATTGTTTTGGGCAATAATTTTACTATTTCTAAAAATATCTACATATCGTTCCCACAAGCGAAGCCCTACGGAATTAGGATTTTGGCTGCAAAAGTCATGGAAACGTGTAAATAGCTGAAAATAATTGTATCCTTTTTCGGTAATTAGTTTTAATTTGCTACTATAAACTGCTTGGTTAAGTAATTGAGTAAGAGTTTCTAAGAGAATTACCACTGCTTCGCAGCCGCCTTCCGGCAGGCGTTTGATAAGTGGTTCTGTTTGCTCTACCAAGTATTCTATTCCTTTTGTCCATAATTCGGAGTGTTCGCAGGCGTGCGCAGCCAAAGAAATTGTTTCTGCATATTTTTGATAATCACCATCTTTTTTAAACCATGTAGCCAAGTCTTTTAGGGAATGAAAAGCAGCCGTAGAATCACCGGAAAGCAACATGATCCGGTATTTAAGTTGCTGATATTGATGCACATTGATAATATCCGGACGAACTTCATTGAGGATTAAGGCTGCATCTATTTGCCGAAGTGCTTCTTGGCACAATGATTTTTCTCCTAAAGTAGCTAACTGAAAATAGGCATAAGCCAAACGATAGTATAAATACCCCTGAATTTCAGCCGAATAGCGTTCTTTGCGGGCAATTTCTCTTAGGCAATGATCTTTGAGGGCATATAAAATCAGGCGGCGCTCTTCAATATCAGGTTGCAACACAAGTTCCTCAATGAGCGATTGCATCATGAGGTCAATAAAAATAATGTGTGCTTCTTCAAAAGCCTGAAACTGGTCTGCTAATTGGCTGATTTTTTCTCTTGCATAAATTAAGGTTTCTCGGTTTGGAAATTGCAACAGCACTTGAACCAAACTTGTCATGGATAACAAAGCTATCGGCTGTTGAGGGCTTTTACGGATAGCTTTTTCCATCCAAAACTGAATCCGGATAGAATATTCCGGGCGTTTTTCGTGTAACAAAGTGTAGCCTGCCAAGAAAAAACCCATTGGAAAAACGTCCCCAGTCTGTAAGGCTTTTTGATTTAGCCAGTTTTCAAATTCTTCTATCGAAATTAAGCGATGAATTCTTTTGGCGCAGGTTATCCAACATTGATGTTCAATTTCCCAATTGGGATGATATTCTATCCATTTTTTAGAAAATGTTGATAATAAATTATTTAGCCTTGTAAAAGACTGGGTTTGGAACTCAAAAAGTAAATATGCCTGAGCGATAGCGATGAGTTTTTCGGCATTTTGGGGGGTTACTTTTTGTTTGGCAAAGTACCCATCCGTTAATTGTTCATATTCTACCCAGCTAAGGCGATAGGAACGACTTACTAAGTTGATCAAATGTTCGTCATCGGGGTAGGTTGCTAAAAGTGCTTTTAGTGCTGTTTTTAGACCGCCGCTGATGATTGAATACATAATTTTTACTTTTTAAATGGTTATTTACCCATAACGCTACTTCTTATAAGAAGTAATGTTATGGGTAAATTTATGGAAATGAGTTTGTTACTAAAATTTAGAAAGGATATTTACCGGCAGCAATAACGGCTTGGGCTATTTGTCTGCGGGCATCTTTGGTGTTAAATGGTTCTGATTTTGTGAATCGTTTCATACCCATAAGCATCACGCGAAGTTCGTCTCCGGTGGCGAAGGCGTTGCAGGCATTTTTTCCAGCTATAAAAACGCGGTCTGCGGCATCATTTAGGTATGTTAAGAACATTTGCTCCAAAACGGCATTCGTTTCGCTTGCCGGATTCGTAGTTTTTAGTTTTTCTACCCGCAGCATAAAGGACTCACAAACATAGGTTTCTATGCACATATCTGCAATGTTCATCAAGATTTCTTGTTCATGGGCTAATTTCTGCATGAATTTTTGGACGGCAGCCCCGGCAACCATTAATGCTGCTTTTTTGAGGTTTTTGATTAGTTTTTTCTCACGGCCAAATACGATAGAATCATCTGGGGTGCTGAAATCTGGAACAGACATAAGTTCTTTTTGAACTGCCATAGCGGGAGTCATCAGGTCTAACTTGCCTTTCATCGCTTTTTTCAGGAGCATATCTACGGTAAGTAAGCGGTTGATTTCGTTAGTGCCTTCAAAGATTCTGTTGATTCGGGCATCACGGTAGGCTCTATCCATCGGTGCTTCTGCTGAAAAGCCCATGCCTCCATAGATTTGTACACCTTCATCTACCACATAATCAATCACTTCTGATCCAAATACTTTAAGCATAGCACATTCTACAGAAAACTCTTCGGCTGCTTTTAAAAGAGCATCATTGGTACTCATACCGGCAGCAAGGTTTTGTTCTTCGGTAAGGCGTAGATCGTTACTTGCTCTATAAGTAGCTGTTTCTAAGGCAAATATCCTGATAGCTTGTTCCGCTAATTTATATTGAACGGCACCGAATTTGGAAATAGAGGTGTTAAATTGGTGTCTTTCGATGGCGTATTGAGCTGATACTGAGGCTGCTTTTTTGGCTCCCCCCAAAACGGCTGCGGCCAATTTAATCCTTCCGATATTCAGAATATTGAATGCTATCAAGTGCCCTTTTCCGGCTTCTCCCAGTAAATTTTCTACGGGTATTTTCATATCATTAAAGAAAACTTGCCGCGTTGAAGAGCCTTTTATACCCATTTTCTTTTCTTCTTCTCCCAGACTTAGCCCCGGGGTACCTTTTTCTACAATAAATCCGGTAAATTGTTCTCCATTTATTTTGGCGAATACAACAAATACATCTGCGAAGCCGGCGTTGGTTATCCACATTTTTTGGCCGTTAATGATGTAGTGTTTTCCGTCATCGGATAATACAGCTTTGGTTTTAGCTCCTAATGCATCTGATCCAGACCCCGGCTCTGTGAGGCAGTAAGAGGCTTTCCATTCGCCGGAAGCTAATTTAGGCAAGTATTTAGCTTTTTGGGCATCATTACCAAAGTATAATATCGGTAACGTACCAATGCCGGTATGGGCAGCCAAAGCTACTGAAAATGAATGTCCTGCGCCTAAAACCTCTGTGGTAAGCATAGCCGTAATGAAATCCATCCCATAACCGCCATATTCGGTAGGGATAGAAATACCCAATAACCCTTGATTGCCGGCCTTAGTTACTAACTCAGGCATCAGCTTAGGATTGTCCATTTTATCCAATGCCTCAATGTATGGATAGACTTCATGAACCAAGAAATCACCACACATATCAGCTAAACTTCTCTGTTCGCTGTTAAATTCTTCTGGAACAAAAACATCGGTTGCGGCTGTGTCTTTCACTAAAAATTCGCCGCCTTTTAATAAATTGGTCATAGCAACACTCATATTTTAAATAGGTAAATTAGTTACATAATTTTTCTCAAAAATAGGCTTTATTATAATTCCAAAAACATATTTTAGAGAAAAAACAAAAAAACAACTGAAGAAGAAAGTCGGTTAAGTATAGTAACAAATCACAGATAGTATTCCTAAAAGACATCCCAATCTGCCAAGGTAATTAACCAATTGTTTGAATCAAAAATAGCATTGGCACAATCGGTTAGGCGAATATTCTTTGTTAGTAAATTTAATGGTCTTGGGCTAAATTGATTGGGGATTTTTACAAAACCAACTTTATATAAACTGTTAAATATCAATGAATTTCCAGAAGTAAATAGTAAATTGACGGATTCTGGAATTTGGCTTAAGCCAACATCTTTTAGCCATTGTAAAGCCATTAAAACATGGTTTTCGGTTTCTATGTAGGCAAAATCCATGAGCAACAAACTGGGGTTTCCCAGCATTTCATCTACTTTAAAAACCAAAATAGCCAGTAATTTCTGGTTCTGAATGACCTTTAACAAATAATGTTTTGAATTGGGTTTGTCAAAAAAACGCCATTGAATATATTGGTTATTTTTATCTAAACCAATTCTGTGTAACGCATTGAAGGATTTTAGTAGCTGCTCCGTTTCAAGATTAAGTGAATGGTCAAAAATAAATTGATAATCTTTGGGAACATTCACTTGACAAATTTTTTGATGTAAGAAAGTAAAAGGTGTCGCTAAATGGTTGATTAGGGGGATTTTTAATTTTGAGTGAATGATTTTGGCGGCATTAATGGGCAAAATATAAGCCGGTAACGTTTTGAGTAAAGAATATTGGTTGTATTTGATAAAGGTATGGATGCTTTTGTGATTTGGAAAGGTATAGATAAAATCCACTTCTTGCGCAATATCTTGGTGAGCATATTGTGCTAATTGGCGGAAAACTCCTCCACCTCGAGACTTTTGGCTAATGG
Organism: Bacteroidia bacterium; assembly: GCA_026932145.1. NCBI lineage: Bacteria > Pseudomonadati > Bacteroidota > Bacteroidia > Bacteroidia bacterium. Next base: position 206,873 of record JAIXKT010000007.1, on the reverse strand, counting down.
CAACATCCTGAATCATCCCAATCAGGACTTTTTTTTCTCCAATATGTCCCGTATAGCAAGGAATATGGTAATATCCTATTAGAAGGTCATTTTCATCAAAAACACCATAAATAAACGCCTTTGCGGACGGTAGTTTTAGATACTGCCAATACCAATGATTGAGGTCATATTTACCTGCATTATGGGAATTTCCTTCGCATAAAATTTCATCTATTGACTGAATCAGTTTTTGATAATCTGCCGGTTCAATCCTTGAGTAACGAAAGGCTGATGTTTTTGTAGCTGTTTTTTCCACCGTAATCTTGTACTAATTCAGAAACAGTTTTGAAAGAAAATTCTTGTAATAGCTTTTGTGTGAATGGGATAGTGTTCGTTAAGCCGGTGTAATGGGTGATTTTGGCTTTCCAGTGAATATCAACAACGGGATGCTTAGGGTCATATTCCCAAGGATGAATATAAAACATAGTGGGTTGATTATTTTCCACTCGGCTACGGATTCCGTTTCGGGTTAAAAAATAAGGAAATAGCCGAAAATAAGCTCCTCCAATAGCAAGACGTTTGGTTAATATTTTAAATGGAGAAACCGGAAACTCGATGAGTTTTACTTCTGGAATATAAAAAATCTCATCGGGGCAGTTCGCTATTCCATAACGCCATGTTTTTATAGGAGAGATAGAGCAGTCAATGGTGTATCCTTCTTCGGCCAAAACTTCGAGTGCCCACAAACTATCAGATGTAATTGAAAAATAGGGGGCGCGATAAGCAAGCACCGGTTTTCCCGTTAAATCTTCAATTAGCTTTTTAGTGGTAGCTATTTCTTCCCTAAATGCTGCCGGCGTTAGATTGTAAACTTTTTCATGGGAATATCCATGTGAAGCCAATTCATGCCCTTTTGAAGATATTGTTTTTATCCATTCAGGATTCTTGCGGGCGATGTATCCTAATGCAAAAAAAGTTGCCCGTACCTGATTCTTCTCCAACATATCTAATAGCGGCTGCGTTCCTTTTTCAAGCCGAGGTTCATATTGCTCCCATTGCTGCATAGGGATTTCTATACCCTGAAACCAGTCCTCAAAATCTACACTAAAAGCAACGGATGCCTTTGTTTTTATTGACATAACGAATCGGGGCAAATTACTCAATAACGCAATACTCTCTAAAAAAAAATCTTATCTACAATTTTTCTAAATCCGTAGATAATCACTGGTTTTTTAGTTTTTTTTCCAAACAAAAATATACTGATTATCAGTGTGCTATCAAAATTTTTAATTACTTATTTTATTGAAAATCAATCACTTATTTTACTTTTTACCGAATTTTTAGAAACCCTTCTTACAACAAAAACTGTTTTAAGAAAGGTTTGCTGAAAAATAGCTGTACTTTTGAGAAATAGTTTTCATCACTGCTTATTTGAACACATCCGATTCCATTTTTTTGATATAAACCACGTAAGTAGTTTAATATTTCTGTATTAATTTGGCTCCACGAAGAAGCATCATTTTGGTTTCCGGATACCCAACTTAATGTACCTGTTTCACTATCCTGAACGGGCAAAAAGCCGCGTACTTCCGGTAAAAAAGAGGATTCTAAAATCCTAAAGATGACAATTTGATATTTAGCAGATACTATTTTCAGAATATCGGCATAGTTACATGGGTTAAAGCAGTCTGAAAATATAAAAACAACGCCACGCTTAGGGCGATTTAGATACCATGCTTGCAGTGCCTCTCGAATATCGGTAGTATGTTCTTTGGGTTCGCGGGAAACAATCTGCGTTAAATTTGCCCAAAATTGTGCCTCATTTTTAATGGCGGGAAAATATGCCTCCAAAATGCTGCTAAATGAAGCAACAGAAAGATTATCTCGACTATTTAATGCTGCCTGACCCAAAGTGGCTGCTAAAGAGAGTGTTTGTTTCCATTTCTGGCTACTTAGTCCTCTATGTGAACGGCTTACGTCTATTAAAAGATGGATATTCAGCTCTCGTTCTTCCTTATATTGCTTAACAAACAGGCTGTTGGTTCGTGCCGAAACGTTCCAGTCAATTCTTCGGACATCATCACCGGCAAAGTATTGGCGTACTTCGTCAAATTCCAAGCCGGTTCCACGAATGGCTGTTCTGAACGCACCTGAAAATTGGCTGGTTAATAAGTTTTTAGTTAGAATTTGTATGTGCCTAATGTCCTGTCGAATTTCCTGAATTGTCATGGTTCAGCGTTCAATCAGGCGCGTATTTTACAATACCCAATGAAGAAAACCGCTTAATACGCTCGTTTACAAGGGTTTCAGGCTTTTGAGTGGAGAGTTCTTGTAGTTGTTTTAAGATTAAAGAGCGAACTATTCGGTACATGGTAGTTGGGTCTCTGTGTGCACCGCCGAGAGGTTCTGGCACAATTCCGTCAATAATTCCTAAATCAAGGTTATCTTTGGCAGTTAACTTCAGTGCCTCTGCGGCTTCGGCTTTATGATCCCAATTTCGCCACAAAATACTGGAACAAGATTCGGGAGAAATTACTGAATACCAAGTGTTTTCGAGCATAAAAATTCTATCGCCCACGCCTATTCCCAATGCACCTCCTGAAGCTCCTTCACCAATTACGATGCAAATAATAGGTACAGAAATCGTTGCCATTTCCAATAGGTTTCTGGCTATGGCTTCGCCTTGTCCTGTTTCTTCGGCATGGGTTCCCGGAAAAGCTCCCGGTGTGTCTATTAAGGTAACGATAGGTTTATTAAATTTTTCAGCTAACTTCATTAATCTCAATGCTTTTCTGTATCCTTCAGGGTTTGCCATACCAAAATTGCGGTACTGTCTTGACTTGGTGTCTCTCCCCTTTTGTTGGCCAATCAGCATCACTGTTTGTTCGTTGATTTTTGCAAAGCCGCCTACCATAGCTTTATCATCTCCATACAGCCGGTCTCCAAACAATTCGATAAATTCATCTGTTATGGCATAGATATAATCTAAGGTATAGGGTCTATCAGGGTGCCGAGATAGCTGAACCCGCTGCCAACGGGTAAGATTTGTGTAAATCCGCTTTTTTAGCTCAAGCGTTTTACGTTCTAATTCGTTGATGGCAGCACTAAAATCAACCCGATTTTGGCTCGCTAACTGCTTCATCTCTAACAATTTAGATTCAAGCTCTACGATTGGTTTCTCAAAATCTAAATAATTCATGTATGATTGGATAATGAAGGTGCAAATTGCACAAAATCAGGAATTATCCAACAAATCAGCCTGTAAATGGCTTTAATATCGTGTGATGGTTCTGCAAAATAAGGTTTTTAGTGCCTCAAATGGGTTGTTTTTTCGGTTAAATATGCCGTTCAGCGTGATATGAGGAGCGCACAAGGGGGCCGGATTCTACATAAGAAAAGCCTATTTCTAAACCTACTTTTTTATAGTACGCAAATTTATCTGGATGCACAAATTCTGCGACTGGTAGATGTAGTTTAGTAGGTTGTAAATATTGTCCCAAGGTAAACACATCGCATCCATGTGCGTGTAAATCCTGCATCAGTTCAATAATTTCCGGTTCAGTTTCGCCTAAGCCAAGCATGATTCCGGATTTTGTTTTGATGCCGGAATCTTTTATGTGGCGGATCACCTCTAAGCTACGTTCATATTTGGCTTGTGGGCGCACCCTACGATATAGGCGTTTTACGGTTTCCATATTATGGGAGATAATATCAGGGTGTTCATTGAGCACTATTTGTAAAGATTCCCAGTTACCCTTAAAGTCCGGTATTAAAGTTTCGATGGTTATTCCTGGACATCGGTTGTAAACGGCTTTAATGGTAGCTGCCCATATTGAAGCTCCGCCGTCTGCCAATTCATCTCGATTAACGGAGGTGATTACGCAGTGTTTTATTTTCATCAAAGCGGTTGCTTCGGCAACTCTCTCCGGCTCTGCGGTGTCGTATTCGGTCGGTTTCCCAGTAGCTACAGCGCAAAAGTTACAGGAACGCGTGCAAACATTGCCCAATATCATAAACGTTGCCGTTCCGGCACCCCAACATTCTCCCATATTTGGGCAACGAGCACTTTCACAAACAGTATGAAGTTTATGATTATCAATTACTTTTCTGACGGAAGTAAAGTTTTCGCCATAGGGTAACTTAACGCGCAACCAGTCTGGACGTTTTTTGTGGCCGTCTTCTTGAAGTACCGGGGATTCATTCATAGCACCGCACTCTTTCTTTAAAAGTTCTTATTTTATTAGCCAACAAAATTAGGGTAATTTTAGTTTACTAAGGCGGGCGCAAAAGAAGCACAGAAGAAATCTCAATTTTATTTCAGGTTTTTAAGTTATTTCCAAAAGCGTGTTATCTTTGCAGGTTTTTTTGAATTTCGTAGCTATTATGCAAAAACTTTTTGTAGCTGTTTGTTTTTTAGGATTACCGATACTTTTGTTAGCCCAACCCAAACCAACAGGAAATTCCCCCGCACTTCTTACTTTTTCTGACAAAAACAAAACTACGGTTTCCAAAGCTGAGTTTGAATACGTTTATCAAAAGAATAGTGGGGGGCAATCTGCTGCCAAAAACCATACCGCAGCTCAATACCGAGACTACTTATCATTATACACCAAATTTAAGCGTAAAGTCATTGAGGCATACGAGCTTGGGTTAGATACTTCACAATCTTTCAAGGATGAGTTTATGCAATATCAAAAGCAGCTATCGCAGCCATATCTCATTGAGAGAGAAGTGTTAGATAAGTTGATAACGGAGGCTTATCAGCGGTATCAATTTAGGATAAAGGCAAGCCATATTTTGATAAAGTGTACCATTGATGCAAACCCAGCGGATTCTTTGCAGGCATATCAGAAGGCTATCGCTATACGCGATTCTGTGTTAAAGTATCATCAAACTTTTGAGAATATGGCTAAACATCATTCTGATGACCCGAGTGCCGCAACCAACGGCGGAGATTTAGGATTTTTTACCGTTTTTGAAATGGTATATCCTTTTGAAACTGGGGCTTATCAAACTCCTAAAGGGGAGATTTCTATGCCTATTCGCTCACAATATGGTTATCACTTGATTAAGGTAGCCGATAAGCAGCCTGCCCAGGGATCTAAACGCGCTGCCCACATCATTATTCGCTACGGGGAAAACTACAGAAGTAAAGATTCTACTCAGGCCTTACAGTTAGTAAACGAATTATACAGACGCTTAACAGCCGGTGAAGACTTTGCAGAGCTCGCTAAGGAATTTTCTGAAGACCCAAACACAGCCAAACGCGGCGGAGACCTCGGCACAGATAGATTACTCCCAGAAATGGATAACGCCAAAGCGAACCTCAAAAAAGGTGAATTTTCAAAACCATTCCAAACCCGATTCGGCTATCATATCCTAAAAGTTACCGAAGAAACTCCCCTAAAAACCTTTGAACAAGCCAAAGCTGAACTTAAAGGTAAGGTTTCCAAAGATAGTCGCGCAAAAATATCCGAAAAGAAACTTATTGAAAGACTAAAAAAGGAATACAACTTTAAGCAAAATACTGCCAACATCCAAAAATTTGAGCAAAATCTAAAACAAGATTATGTGTATCCTAACTTTACCGGAGATAGTTTAGGCGAGGCTTTAGCCCAATTAGAACTTTTCTCTTTCGCAGACAAGCAATACACCGTTAAGCAACTATTAGCTTTTAACCAAAATAACCGAAATAGAAACAACTTAAATCAATCTATTAAACAAGCATTGGCTAATGATATTGATGCATTTATCGAAAAAATGCTTTTAGATTATGAGCAAACCCGCCTTGAATTCAAGTATCCCGAATTTCGCAACTTAGTTAAGGAATACAAAGAAGGAATTTTACTTTTTACATTGACCGAGAAGAAAGTCTGGAAACGTGCAGTTGAAGATACCATTGGTTTAAAAACCTATTACGAAAGCCATAAAGATAGTTTTCCGCGCAAAGAAAGTGTCCGTATCAAAGAATACCGCGCAAGCGATTCTACGGTGTTAGCAGAGGTTAAAACAATGCTCCAAAATGGCCAAAACGATGTTGCTATTGATACTATCATTAACGTAAAAACTTCAAAACTCAGAATCATCCCCATTATCTACGAAAAAGAATCGAATGCTTTATCCAGAGAAATGGCGAATAAACAGCTAAATTATACCACCCCGATAAAAAAGGAAGTTAATGTATATCTTTTTTACCGGTTAGCAGAAATATTGCCGGTAGGAATCAAAACCTATGAAGAAGCAAAAGCCGAGTGTATTACCCGCTACCAAACCCAACTTGAAAAAGAATGGGAAGTTTCTTTGGAAAAAAATTATCCCGTAAAAATCAATGAAGAGGTGTTTAAAACACTCTTTAAATAGCATTTCGCAGCAAAGAATCAGTTTGTTTTTATCTAAATTAAAACTTACTTTTGCTAAGTAGGCAAAATTGTCCTTTTAGATGGAAGTTCAAAGAAGGGGAGATAATTTTATTCAAAAACAAGCTGAAGAAATTATTCAGTGGCTTCCGCAGCGGTATCGGGAAATTCTATCCAGATGTCCGCAAAACCCTAAGTATCACAGAGAAGGCAGTGTGATGAATCACACTCGCTTGGTTACGGAAGTTTGTTTGGAGTATCTACAAGCTGCTAATCTAAGCCAAACCGCAGCACGTATCTTAAAGTGGGCTTGCTTGCTACATGATATTGGGAAACCTTCCGTTACACGTTACGAGCAAGGACGCTGGACAGCTCGCGGGCATGAAGCTGCCGGCGTTTCAATAGCACGGCACATATTGCTTTCCCATGCACCGGAATTATCTACCTTTGAAAAACAAACTATTTGCCAACTCGTTAAATGGCATTATGCACCTTTTAGGTGGATGAAAGCAAACCGGCCATTTAACTTAATGGAAAGCCTACACTCCAGCTGTGATATAAGACTTCTCGGCGTTTTTGCCCAAATTGATTTTAAAGGACGTATTTGCGAAGATTGGATAGAAAATCAGGATTTATTATCTGCCTTTAATACCAAAGTAGTTCATCATGTTGAGCAAAAATTAGGTAACTTTCATGATTTTCAAGATGATTTTCAAAAAGCCACTGTGGTTCAGAAAAACTACATGAACTATTTGTTAGATCAACGCTCCCTTCAAAGGCCGGATACTATTCCCAAAAGTGCTTTCAATACTGAAAAGAATGTAGGTAAAACGGTTTATTTACCTATCGCAACTAATTTTTCAAATATTCTGCATGGCCTCGATCAGCATATTGGCACTGAGAGGCTTTTTAATCCTACATCTAAGCATAATCTTTCTGAAATTGAGTTACTTCACTTTAAACGGTGGTGTGAGTTGAACCCTGCCTATATTTTAGGGTTAAATTTTCCATTATGGCATCGGCCAACCGCAAAGTTTTTAACCCGAATGCTTGCCGAAAGTGGGTTTACCGTAGTGCATTTATTTTGGGACGAGTCATGGGAAACTTTATTGAGCCGGAATCCGCAATTACAAGATACTCAACTACGCCAACAAGCTTGGGTTGAGCATCTTTCTATGCAATATTTTCATCCGTGGCTCGCTCATGAAACTGTTTTTGTTTCCTATAATACATGATAGCCAATGTCATTTCAATTAGTTTCTGAATATTCTCCGACTGGCGACCAGCCGGAGGCTATTGCTCAATTGGTGCAGGGGGTTCTTGCCGGAGATTCAAATCAGGTTTTATTAGGCGTAACCGGATCCGGTAAAACGTTTACTATGGCCAATGTGATAGCTCAAACCAACCGCCCTACACTCATACTTTCTCACAATAAAACCCTTGCAGCACAGTTGTATGCCGAGTTTAGGCAGTTTTTTCCCAAAAGCTTAGTAGAATTTTTTATTTCTTATTATGATTATTACCAGCCCGAAGCCTATATCGCCGTTACAGATACCTTCATAGAAAAAGATTTAGCCGTTAATTCCGAAATTGAAAAATTACGGTTAAGAGCTACCTCTGCTTTATTAAGCGGCAGAAGAGATATTATCATAGTAAGCTCTGTTTCATGTATTTATGGAATCGGCAGGCCGGAAGATTATGCCAATAGTATTTTGGAAATCCGTTTGGGAGAACGGCTTAACAGATCTACGTTTTTGTATGGGTTGGTACAGATTTATTATTCCCGAAGTGAAATCGAGTTTAAACACGGTAACTTTCGGGTCAGAGGAGATACCATAGAGGTTTTTCCGGCCTATGACGATTTTGGAATACGAATTATCTTTTGGGGTGATGAGGTTGAAAAAATAAGTAAATTTGACCCTATTAATGGCAAAACCATTGCTGATATGGCTGATTATACAATTTTTCCGGCCAACCTCTTTGTTACCTCCAAAGAAGTGTTAAATAAAGCCATTTATCAGATTCAAGATGAGTTAGTAGCTCAAATTGATTATTTTGAACAAAGTAGGAGGCCTCTTGAAGCTAAGCGAGTGAAAGAGCGCACAGAGTTTGATTTAGAGATGATGCGTGAGCTTGGGTATTGTAGTGGTGTAGAAAATTATTCCAGATACCTCACAGAGCGTGAACCAGGATCCCGCCCATACACCCTCTTAGATTATTTTCCGGATGATTTTCTACTCTTTATTGATGAGAGCCATGTTACTATTCCGCAAGTCGGAGGTATGTATGGCGGAGATAAATCCAGAAAATTAGAACTTATTGAGCATGGATTTCGATTACCCTCTGCATTAGATAACCGGCCTTTACGTTTTGATGAGTTTGAATCTGTTCAAAATCAGACTATTTATGTGAGCGCAACGCCCGCCGATTATGAATTATTACGCTCTAACGGCGTTGTAGTAGAGCAAATTATCCGCCCCACAGGGCTACTTGACCCTCCAGTAGAAATACGCCCACTTTACAATCAAGTTGATGATTTGGTAGAAGAAATCCACCAAGAACTTGAGCTAAAAAATCGGGTTTTAGTTACTACCTTAACCAAACGAATGTCCGAAGAGTTAGCTCGCTATCTCAGCGAAGTGGGAATCGCTACCAGATACCTTCATTCAGGCATTGAAGCATTAGAACGGGTAAATATTCTGAATGAATTAAGGGAAGGAAAAATTGATGTTTTAGTAGGTATCAATTTACTCAGGGAGGGATTAGACCTCCCTGAAGTTGGGTTGGTAGCTATCTTAGATGCTGATAAAGAGGGATTTTTGCGATCTGCGCGGGCATTTATCCAAATTGCAGGAAGAGCAGCCAGAAACGTTCACGGAAGAGTAATCTTGTATGCCGATAAAATTACCCGATCTATGCAAAAATTACTCGACGAAACCGAACGCAGAAGGATCAAACAGTTGGAATACAACCAAATACATGGAATTATCCCTCAAAGCACAACAAAGCAGGTTCAAGAAATTATTATCGGGCACAAAAATAAAACCGAAAAAATATATAACCAATCTAATGATAATTCTATTCAGGCAGCAGATCCCATTGCCCCTTATCTAACACCCCAGCAACTGAATAAGTTAATCTCAGAAAGCAAAAAACGCATGGAACAAGCGGCTCAAGAACTCAACTTCACCGAAGCCGCCCGCTTTCGCGATGAAATGAAAAACTATGAAAAAGAACTCAAAGACCGCTCCAAAAACTGATGTCTGACTCCAAGATACAACTATTACCGGATTCCTTAGCAAACCAAATTGCTGCAGGCGAAGTGGTGCAAAGACCGGCCTCAGTGGTAAAAGAATTATTAGAAAATGCCATTGACGCAGGAGCAACCCGAATATTATTACGCATTGAAGATGCCGGAAAAACACTTATTCTCATTCAAGATAATGGCTGCGGAATGGAGTTCCATGACGCGCGTATGTGCTTTGAGCGGCACGCAACCTCCAAAATAAAAACAACTAAGGATTTATTCCAAATCAAAACATTGGGTTTCAGAGGAGAAGCCCTTGCCAGTATTGCGGCAGTAGCACAGGTAGAACTCAAAACAAAGCAAAATGAAAGCAAAATAGGTACAATCGTAACCATCGAAGGAGGAACTATTTTAAAACATGAGCCGTTTCCCACCACCGAAGGCAGCATTTTGAGCATCAGAAACTTATTTTTTAACGTACCGGCAAGACGTAACTTCCTGAAATCCAACACAACAGAACTAAAACAAATTATTGCAGAATTTCAAAGAATTGCATTGAGCTATCCGGCAGTTCATTTTAGCTTAGAAATTGATACTCAAACGGCAACGGATTATTTCCCAACAACTTTATCCGGTCGTATTTGCCAAATTTATCCATGGATAAAAGAAACTGATTTATTAGCTGTTTCGGAAAGCACACCCATGCTTTCTATCAGCGGCTATGTAGGTACTCCGGCAATAGCCCGAAAAACAAGAGGAGAGCAGTTTCTATTTGTAAACGGTCGCTTTGTCAAGGATTACTCTGTAAATCATGCCGTTACAACTGCATACCGGCAAACATTACCTGCCGAAACATTGCCCGTTTATGTCCTTAACCTGACCATAGATCCCGCTAAAACCGATATTAACATCCATCCAACAAAATCAGAAATTAAATTTGAAGACGACCGCCTTGTTTACGGTGTTGTTAATAGTGCCGTCAAGAAAGCCATAGGGCAAACTTTATCTTTACCGGATATAGCTGATTTTCAACTACAAAGAGCTATTACAGAAGTACAAAATCGGGATATTTCTGAAAATGAACCCACTATTCAAAGTATGTATCGTTCGGAAAACACCCATAAACCGGAATCTTTTGCTCATCTATTAGATAAGTTATACAAGCCCATTCAGGAAAACAATAGCAAATCCTCTTTATTTTCAGATAGTTACAAAAACACTACGTTTACTCCTTTGTTTACGCCATTTTGGTTGGTTCGGCAATCTGATGAACTTTTTTTATTACAGGCCGAAGCTGCCCGGGAACGGGTGTGGTATGAGCGTTATTTGGCTGCGCTTAAAGGAAGTCAAATCGCAAGCCAAAAACTGTTGTACCCGCAACGATTATTGCTTTCGCCGGAACAACATATTGTTTTAGCAGAGTTAATCCCAACTTTAGCTAAAATTGGGTTTGAAATAATTCCCTATAATGAAAATTCTTGGCTAATCACGGCACTACCTTTTGGCTTAGCTTTTAATGAAGCAGAAAGCCAATTGCTTTCTATTTTGGATAGCCCCGATTCGGTGTCAATACAATATCCCAAAGAACAAATTGCGCTGAATTTCTGCCGGTCGCATCAAACATCAGCCTTAACCATAGAGCAAATCACCAATTTATGGTCAGAACTAAGCCGCTGCCAAGAAAAATACGTCAGCCCGTTTGGGGAAGTTATTCAAAAGAAAATCTCTAAACAAGATGTAGAAAGCTGGTTTTAGAGAACTATTATTGGAGATTTAGGGTAGTTATAGAAACCTTTGTCTATATAGTTTTTCTACAAAATGCTCAAAGTTAGAGGCTACTAATATTTTTTGCTGCATTCCCATTATATCAGAAAGCCCTGGTATTTTAGGTATTAGCGCACAGAAATATATTTTACCCAAATCTATTTCGTCAGTAGCTACACAGATAATATTTTTAAATTGGTCGTATGCTATTGGCAGCACCTTAGGTGGAATTCTGGACTTAACGGCATTATAAACCGTTTCAATATCATCCGGAGAACCTTGAGATATTCCTAAAAACTGAGTTATAACTATCTTATAGAGAATAATTTTTGTTTGGTCAGAAATAACGTCATAGGTGTTGTAAAAAGGTATTCCGCCATTATATTGCAGCAAAAATTCTCGGTATATCTGGGGTAAAGATATTCCCAACTTCTTTTCCATTTTATCTATAAGCTGAATCGAAACGGGAGGATATATTTTTTCTAATTTAGGAATATTTTCCATTTGGCTATAAGTTTATGAAAGTAGATTAATTGTATCGTGCCTCAAATATGCACAAAAGTATTTAGAAGGTAGTAAATTATCTTTATTGCCAAAAATTGCTGATAACGCGATTATATGCGTACGCCAACTACCAGAATATCATCAATTTGCTCTCTGGTTCCCATCCAATCAACGATAGTTTTATCTAAAAACTCTCGTTGGCTTTCCATATTCATATCTTGGATTGCGATTAGCTTTTCTTTGAGTTGTTTAGTCATAAATTTACGGCCTTTGGAGCCACCGAATTGGTCATGGTATCCGTCAGAGAAAATGTAATAAGTATCTCCGGGCTGTAATGAGATTTCATTGGATGTAAAGTGCCTTTCTTTTTCTGTCTGTAAGCCTCCGATTGAATATTTATCGGCTTTATATTCTTCTAATTCGCCATTTCTGACAAAGTATAGCGGTCTATTGGCAGCCGCGTAATACAGGGTTTTGGTATTGTGGTCAATCATTGTAAAGGCGATGTCCATACCGTCCCTTGACTTAGAGCCTTCTTCGGCTTGTTTTAGGGCTTTTCTAACGCCAAGATGCAGTCTTTCTAAGATCTCGTTGGGTTGATAAATATCATCAGCCATAACAATTTGATTTAGGAGTGTATTTCCAATCATTGTCATGAATGCGCCGGGGACACCGTGGCCGGTACAGTCTGCCGTTGCAATTAGGGAACGGTGGCCAATCTGGGCAAACCAGAAGAAGTCCCCGCTTACAATATCTTTTGGCCGCCATAATACAAATGACTGCGGGATAATTTGCTGGATATTTTCAATTGGGGGTAATAATGCCGTTTGGATACGAAAAGCATACGTTATTGAATCTGTAATTTCATGATTATGATGTTCAATAATTTGGTAGGCTTTTTCCAATTCAGCTTTTGAAGCCTCAATAATTTCTTTTTCTTTTTCGGTTTTGGCTTTTTCAAAACTAAGTCTTACGGCAGCAATTTCTTTTTGGCGGCGTTCTTCTTCTTCTTTTTTTCTGTCAGTAATATCACGGGAGTTAATCACCACGCCCTTGATTTGTGGGTTATTGGTTAGGTTTGTTCCTATGGATTCAAAGTAGAGCCATGTTCCATCGTAATGTTGCATCCGGTAAGAAAACACAAAAGATTCTCCTTTATCTAATGCGTTTTGAAGCAGGCAATGGTCTTCTGAGTGCATCAGTTCATAGATGCTAAGGTTCAGCATTTCATCTATTGGGTAGCCCAAAATACGTTCGCTGGAAGGGCTTAGGTACAAAATTTTTCCTTTGATATCAATAATTGTAATGATGTCCATTGAATTTTGTATCAAGGCTTTAAATTTTCCTTCGGTTTTATCAACCGTTTCTGTTGCTTTTTTTTCAACTACCGCAGTTGTAAATCCTACAATATTGTAGAGGCGAAAAACCATATATCCGATTGCTATTAAGGATACGCCAATAACCGTTAATGACAGATACAGCCACTGTCCCGTAATTTTAAAAACTAACAGGCAAGTGATAAAAGCAATTGCCATGACAATGGAAGCGACTAACATACCCAGACTTAGGTTGCGGGTACTTTTGCGAGCGAGTTGTTCTCGTTTACGATTCTCGCGTATAGCTACGTATGTTGCAGACATATTTGATTAAAATGTTGGAAATGGAAGTGCCGATGTTTTTCTATCTAAATTACGAAATCCAATATTATAGTGAAGCATTAGTTGAATTCCACCAAAATTACCGTTAATTAGGTGTGCTTTAGAGGTAACAAAATCAAAGCAAAAGGCAAATGATAAGCGTTTATCAAATTCAAAGCCGGAGAAAAATACGATAGATTCAGTAGAGCGGGCTGTTGCTCCGAGCATAATGGAGGCGTTTTCATGAGAAAACCATATTCCTTTATCAAAAAATACCCATCTGGCAAAAAAAGTATAGTTAGCAAGTTGGGAATTATTATGTCTTAGGTATAAGATATTTGCATTCAAATCGAGGGGGGTTCGCGTCCTAAGTTTTCCACCGAAATTGGCTGCGAAACGGATAGATTGCTTATCTTCTTTAAAGCCATAGAACCCGACGTGCGGTTGGTTAATGTGATATACGGCAAAGCCTGCCCACGGGTTAAATTCTGGATTACCTTTAATTTTTTGCGTACGGTAGTACGTTATGCCGCTTGAAATATCTAAGTTAGCTTTGGAAAAGCGAGCTAATGATGTTTCTTGGGTTGGTTTAGAGAAAGCGTCTCCGTCATATTGGTCTTCAAAGAACAGCCGAGAATCTTCGATGTGTCTTTGGGCAAAGCCTAACTGAACGCCGGCACGTAGGTGGTCATAACGAACCTTTACACCTAAGGGAATATCATAGGCAGCGCATATCTGCATTTGGTTAGTACGGATATAGCTGGCTAAGTCTGTAGAAAACAGAACCCCTACTCCACCTTTAAATTTTTCACTATTCAAATTCAGGTCTCCGGTAAGAATAGAGGAGTTATAGGCAGCCGAAGCCGTTTGCTGGCGATACCGGTGAGTAAGGTTAAAACGCATTTTCCCCTCTACAAGCCCCACATAAGCCGGATTAATGGCGTTAGGCGTTGCATATATCAGAGAATAATTCAGGTCTTGTGCTAAACCCTCCCTAACTATTAGCAAAGCGACCACCCAAAGTGTTATTCTTTTTAGAAACATCATTTTACTAAGGATACATTACCGGTGTATAGTGTTGGCCCTATAATAGGCAGTTCAATCATTACTTTGTAGGAATAGGCTCCTACGTCAAAAGGTTCTCCGCTGGGTGTTTTTCCATCCCAACCTTTGGGGTCATTGGTACTCTCAAAGACTAACTTTCCCCAACGGTCATAGATTTGCATAAACAGCACATTTGCCGTATTATCTGCCGGTAGTGGTCTAAATATATCATTTATTCCGTCTCCATTGGGAGAAAAAGCTGTTGGAAAATCATAACGGGGCGGTTTGATAATAACATAGTTTGTGGCTACATAAATATCCCCACAACCGAGTTCGTTTTCTACATAAAGTGCTATTGAGTACGTTCCCGGCTGCGAAAAGAAATGTTCAGGATTTTGGAGATTTGAAATATTGTTAATAACAGTATCGGCAGCAGTTATCGTATCGCTTGCAGGATCTCCAAAGTCCCACAAATAGCGTACTGCATCTACAGAAGTATCTGTAAATCGAACCCTCCGATTATTATATGGCCTCACTACGGTATCACCTGTAAGACCTGCAAGCGGTGGCATACTCACATTAAAAGTATATTCATCTAAGCCAATACATCCTTGAATATTTCTACAGGCAAAAGTGAAAGTATAGGCACCTATTTTTAAAGAATCGGCTAATAAAGTATCTGCTTGGTGGATAAATCTAGGGTTAGTTTGGTCGGGATTTCCGCTACTTAGTACCTGACTTATATTCCCTCTAAACCAATAACGATTTACACAGGTTCCATCATTTTCAAGTCTGAGAACTAAGTCTAAACCCACACAAATATCTTTACCTGTTATAACTGGCTCTGGAGTTGGATATACTGTAACTAACACTTGTTTTTTAGCTGTACATCCAGAAGCGGTGTAGATAAATACGTCATATAATTGCGTTTGGGTCGGCTTTATGTACGTTACCGCACTATTTGGGGAGCTAATCCCCTCCCCTACCCAGTGATAAGCTAAACCGTTAGTAGCAAATATCTGAATCGAATCTCCGGAGCAAACAAATACATTTGTAGAAACAGTAGTTGTATCTGGCTGCCTAACAATCACTTGAACTGTATCTTGGAATACACAGCCTAAATTATCCTGCACCTGAACTAAATAGGCTCTACTTTGAGTAGCAAAGCAATATGGACTGGCTACATTTGGGTCGCTTAACTCTTGACCAGGCTGGCCAGTTATTAAATCTCTCCATGAATAGAATGTTCCACCTGAAGCCATAAGCCGTACTGTATCCCCCAAACACAAAGATGTGTCTGGATTAACAGTAGCAACTGCTTGTCTAACAAATAATAACTGGGAATACGAAATACTGTCGCAACCCGGCCCATTGAATACCGTCCAAGTAAGTGTGATGGTATCCCCTCCGTCTGCACGAACAGATAGATAGCGCGCATTTGGATTATTCGCATCAGAAAAACTTCCCGCCCCGTTATGCGACCATCTTCCGTAAGAATATGCTCCTTTTAATGTAGCCCCCAAGGGTATTGAAGGATAGCCGGCACAAACCGTGTCTAATGGTGTGCTAAAATCGCCCAAGGGTACGTCATATACAAATAGATACTGTTGATACTGAACCGGATCACACTTGCCATTGATTACTGTCCAAGTTATGGTTACTGCGGTATCTTTATCTGCTGAGCCAGCGATGTAAACAACATTAGTATCGGTGTTATTGGGTGAAAATGACCCACTTCCGGAAGTTGTCCAAAAACCTTGTCCATAAATAGCCTTTCCGCGCAATGTATCGGAAGTATCTTGATAGCAAACTTCTGCATTGGCAGGAGGTAAAAATGCACCCAACGAGGGAGTCTGAATTACAATATCTTGGTTATATCGAACAGTATCACAGGGGCCATTAGTAATTACCCAAGTTAGCGTAACAGGTTTACTGGACGTAGTTACAGATGGATCCACAAGAGCAACATAACGTGCATTCGGGTCGGTAGAAGGTGCTGTAAATCCGCCAATGCAGTTGGTACATTCCCACTGACCGAAGCCGACCGTCAAAGTCGCCCCTAATGGGGCAGATGCAGTGCCTGCACAAATACTGTCTGGTGCCGTTGAAAAATCACCTTGCGGATGTTCATACACACGTAGCATCTTAAAATTTGAATCCGAAACACACCCCGGAGCCGAAACAACCCAAACAATAGATACATTTATCGGATCATTAATATGGGAAAAATATACCACAGAATCACTTCGCAGGGAATCTGAAAATGTTCCTAATCCATTTAAAGTAACCCATTTACCAGTTCCAAAAGAAACTATTGCTCGTAAGGTATCAGAAGTATCGCCGGCACAAATTGGCCTTAGCTCAGAGACGAACTCGCCTGCTGGATAGTTTCTGACAAATAGCGTTTGGCATAAATCGAGTTCATTACAATTGCCGTTGGTGATATTCCAGCAGATATTTATGTTTCGACCAACCGCCGAAATTGGTGGAATATAGACAGCATTTGAATCTAAGTCGCTGGGAGAAAATGTTCCTCCGGCAGGATTACCGTTAATCATAGCCGTCCATCTACCCGTTCCGGCAGAAACCGTTGCTCCTAAAGAAATTGTAGGGGTAAGTGCACAAATAGAATCTAAGGTAGTATTAAACGTTCCAGCTACCGATGTATTTAAAACCTGCAAATCCTGAAAGTTGGTATCTGAGCTGCAAATGCCGTTAGTTACAATCCAATACAAACGAATTGTAGTTCCTGCTTCGGCGGGATTGGTAAAATAGATAGCATTGGGGATGGTGTCATTATCGAAATGTCCGCCATTTCCACCAATGGCGTACCACTTACCTTTTCCGGTAGATATGGTAGCAGCAAGCGGAACTGTTGGTGATCCTGCACATACTGCTGGCACATTCGTAAAGAATCCGCCGGCAGGTACAGCGTCTATACAAATAGTTGTGAAGTTAGAGTCCACGGTGCAAGGTCCGTTCGTAACAACCCAAGCTATGGGAACACAAGTGCCAACGTCGCCGGGGCCAGGGATGTATCGGGCATCCGATTTATTAGAATTATCAAAACCGCCAGTCCCAAAATGTACCCAAGTTCCAACGCCTATATTTGTTTGTACACGTAAGGTATCTGAAATAGACCCAAAACAAACAGGTGGTGGAGCCGTTACAATAGAGCCGTCCGGTATATTATAAACAATGAGTGGTTGAGGTAGCAACAAATCATTACAAACTCCATTAGAAACACGCCATATCAAGGTAATTGTATCTGAGGCACCGGGAACAGTTGGAGGTGGGATATATCTGGCAGCAGTATCAAAAATATTCGGGATAAACTGCCCTCCGAGTACACTTGCCTCCCAGCTACCAGTACCGCTAACAACCGAAGAATTTAAGGGTTGAGTAGTATCTGTGATGCAGATTGGTGGGGGTGCGTTGGAAAAATATCCTTCGATGATGGTATTTGATAACTGAATGGGCTGAGTTAAATATAAGGTATCACAGCCGGGGCTGTATATCTTAGCCGTTAAGGTTACGGTTTGTCCCGCATCAACCAAGTTGGAATAGTATATAGAACGAGGTTTATTGGGTGGATAAAAAGCTCCATTAGCAGAGCCGTCATCCCAAATAATCCCCGCTCCTGAGGTGATATTTACTACTAAGGTATCTGAATTACCACCGGCGCAAATCATTGGTGGCCCAACCGGAAAAGTAGCCGCCGGCGGGCTTCCTATGATTAACCTTCTGGTAATCGTATCTTCTTTACATGGGCCGTTAGATGTAATCCAGTAAATATCAATAGTATCCCCAGCGTTAGCAGGATTTGAAGCATATTTTCCATTTGGATCTAAATTAGTTACGGCAAGACCTTTATTATCTAAAAAAGTGCCTAATCCATTAGCTCCTTGCGCCCAACGCCCCGTTCCAACAAAGGCAAATGCCCCTAAATTTACCGAAGTATTTCCCGCACATACTGGCGGGGGAGTTGTTGCAAAAACTCCGTAAGGGGTATTATAAACTTTCAGCTTCTGGGTAAAAGCCAGTTGCTTGCAAAAGCTATTGGTAATAGTCCATTTTAATTGAATTGTTTTTCCGGCATCTAATGGGTTGGATACATAGCGGGTATTGCCATCTAAGGAGTCCAGAAAATATCCGGCACCATTATGTGTCCAGCGTCCTATACCGTTAACGGCTGTTGCTCCCAATGGCTTGGTCCTATCTCCAATACAAATAGAATCCGGTTTTACAGAAAAAGAGCCTGATATTCTCATATTTAGAACATGAAGTAGCTGGCAGTTTGAATCCGGAACACATGAGCCGTTTACAACAACCCAACATAGCTGAACATTTCCGTTCGGTAGAGTTGGGTCATTAATAGTATCTGATAAATAAGGAGATTCGGGGTTATTCGGGTCATCAAAAGTTCCTGACCCGTTAGGTGTAACCCAGAAGCCGGTTCCTCTGATGGTAATACCGTCTAAAGAATCTGTTTTGCCACCGGCGCAAATAGTGTCCGGCTTAACGAGATAGTCTCCAAGTGGCTCTGAACTTACGGGAAAAGCCTGTATGTATATTTTGGGAACACATCCGGGTGAAGAAACTTCCCAAGAGATAGTAACTGTTGTGTTGGAATCAGATGGGCTGGAAATATACACAGCGTTACTATCAAAAGGAGACGGGTAGAACACTCCTTGTCCGGTAGAAGCCCATTGTCCTATTCCAACGTCAATGTGGCCACCCAAAGGCAGAGAAGAGTCTCCGGCGCAAAGAGATGGTAAATTTGTATTAAACGCGCCAAAAGGCTCCGCTGAGATAATGAGCCGCTGGATAGTGGTATCACTTTTACAAATGCCGTTTCCGACTATCCACGAAATATCAACCGTATCTCCGGCTTCTGCCTGTGTGCTAATATATTGAGCATTAGGGTTGTTTGGGTTGGTCATTGAACCTAATCCATTTTCAAGCCAAAATCCTGTTCCATTGACAGCAGTAGCTCCCATGGGAGCAGACGTGTTACCTGCACATATTGGTAGCGGTGCATTGGAAAATAACGCAAGTGGCTTATCTAAAACATTTACAAATTTTGTATATACTGAATCTGAGCAGGGTCCGTTACTTACAGTCCAATTAAGCTGCACAGTTACTCCTCCGTCCACATTGGCTGCAACATAACGTGCATTTGGGTCATCTGAATTGGAAAATCCTCCTTTTCCGTTAGGAGTTGACCATTTACCGGATCCGGAAGTTACTTGCGCGCCTAATGGAATGGTGGTATCTCCCACGCAAACATCCGGAATAACTGTATTGAAAGTACCCTGTGAGGGGCTGAATACGCGTACAAAATGAACGTTGGAAAAACTACTATCACAAGGTGTTGAGGTTTTTAAGCGAAAATAAATACTCGTAGTTAGCGGTGGGGAGACGGTGTTGGTATCTGTAACACCTGCAATATCTATCCAGTTTAAAATACCATTCGGAGATGTTTGCCACTGGGTTGTGCCCACAACATTATGGGCTACCAAATTTACAGTTCCGCCAACACAAACGGCTGTATCCGGCTTATCAAATGTTCTAACACTTGGGCGTGGAACAGTGAATATTGTAATCGGATTCGTAATTGTAGTACAACGGCTGGCGTTACTTAGAATGCACCGAAAATAGCTTGTATCGTTTAGTGGGCTTGTCCAAAAAATAGGGCCATTCGCGCCTAAGCCAGAGGTATTGGAAAAAAAAATATTATCAGTTGAGATTTGCCATTGAAATTGTTGGCTGGTTGCGCCCTCTACAAATAAAACGGCTGAACTGTTTTCACAAATAATAGAATCCGAGAGCTGGCTGGCTATAACGGGGAAATCATATATTCTAACCGGAATAATGTCCGTAGTATCCAGACAGTTACAAGAGATGTTTTTGGTAATTGCATAAATGCTATCTTGATTTATGTTTGTGGTATAATTTTTAGCGGTATCAGCCTGTAAAAGGGTTGTGCCTCTGTAAAAAAATACTGAATCAGATGAATATGAGCTAACAGTATAAGTAATTGGGTCTGTTCTACAGATTGTGTCTTTACTCGCTTTAAATGAATCTACGATAGCAGGGCAACTTTCAACCATTTTCGTTGGTTGGAAAAACACAAAGCGCCGAATAGAAGCACCGGTAACATAATCCGTAATATCTCCTCTTGGGGGGGTGTCATTAGTAGCTAAAAAGCGCCACTCTGAAGTTATTGGCTTACCACACTGCTTTACCTTAATAGCAATCCTGCCTACGAGAGTTCTATTGTTAAATGGTACACCTATTCCACAGCTACCAGATGGTACACAAGTAGGTGTACAAGAAGTATTGGCTCTTACCGTTAAGTTAATATAGGTTGTATTTGAAGGTGTACTAGGGCCTAAGTCCATATACAAATAGGAACAAGTGTCCCCTGTATTAGATTTGTCCCAAATTCCTCGTGTTACAATCGTTTTAGCATTAATATCTAAGATAGTGGTATCTATTTCGATAACAAAGTCAGAAGTTCCTAAGCGAAAAAAAGTTGCAGACACCCGCTTTATATAAACATCAAAATACACAGAATCTGACGTAGAATTTAGCTTTTGTTCTAGCTGAAGTGTCATCTTTACTTGTGCAAATAAATCTGCACATACTATAAAAAATAGCAGTATTAACGGTAATATCTTGTTTAACAATGAATTAAACATTAAATTTAGTCTGTTAAGCACAGTTTTGACAGTTCGGCAAGTTCGCAAATTTTATTTTACAAAATATCTATTTTAGTAATAATCCCATTATTTTTACTGATTGAAACACTTTATTACGATTTATTATACATAGTTTTTATAGCAAAATATTAGGTTTTTATCGCTATTGTAATATCTAAAATCGTTCAAAAAGAGATAAATAGCTTAAATTTATACGCCAAGTTCTTTATCTCTTTTAAACTTGTAGTGGCCTAAACGTTTGAATTGTTTAGGCCACTACAAGTTTAAAAATTATTATAAACTAAATGTTATTTTGAAATTGGTTTACGCTCTTGCAATGAGCACCAATCGCGTTTTGTATAACCGGTATAGATTTGGCGTGGTCTTCCGATGGGTTCATTTTGGTCACGCATTTCTTTCCACTGGGCTATCCAGCCGGGTAGGCGGCCAAGTGCAAACATCACAGTAAACATATCTACCGGAATGCCTATTGCGCGGTAAATTATACCGGAGTAAAAATCAACGTTGGGATATAATTTTCTTTCTACAAAATAATCATCTTTGAGTGCAGCTTCTTCTAACCGTTTAGCAATATCTAAAACAGGGTCATTGATACCAAGTTTATCAAGCACTTGGTCGCATGCTTTTTTAATAATTCTGGCACGTGGGTCAAAGTTTTTGTAAACTCTATGTCCAAAGCCCATCAAACGGAAGTTATCATTTTTATCTTTAGCTTTTTCTACAAATTTAGAAACATCGCCGCCGTCTTCTTTGATGATGTCGAGCATTTCCATTACTTCTTGGTTTGCACCTCCGTGTAGTGGCCCCCATAGAGCTAATACTCCTGCTGCAATGCTTGCATATAAGTTTGCATGGGATGATCCGACCATTCGCACTGTTGAGGTAGAGCAGTTTTGCTCATGGTCAGCATGTAAGATAAGTAATTTATTGAGCGCATCTACAACAACGGGATCTGCTTCATAATCATGTGTTGGCATAGAAAACATCATGTGCAGGAAGTTAGAGCAATAATCTAAATTGTTCTGCGGATACATGAATGGATGCCCAATGGATTTTTTGTATATCCAGCTAATTAAAGTAGGAACTTTTGCCATTAAGCGGCTGATTGTAAGTCCAACACTTTCTGGGGTTCCGTGTGGTTTTAAGGATTCTGGGTAAAATGCAGCCATTGAGCAAATTGTAGAAGACAAAATCCCCATAGGATGCGCACTTGTTGGGTATCCTTCAAAAAACTGCTTCGTATTTTCATGGATTAACGTATGTTTAGTGATACGATTTTCCCAGTTTCTAAGGTTTTCTTCGGTAGGTAATTCTCCCAAAATCAAGAGATAAGCTACTTCTAAGAAGGAAGACTTTTCTGCTAACTGCTCTATCGGAATGCCCCGGTATTGTAGTATCCCGTTTTCTCCATCTAAAAATGTAATTGCACTCTTAGTAGCACCAGTGTTTTTGTAGCCGGAGTCTAACGTTATGTAGCCGGTCATGTCTCGTAACTTAGTGATATCAATAGCTTTTTCTTGCTCTGAACCAGTTACTACAGGTAAGGAAAGCGTCTTGTCCCCTAATTTAATTTCTGCAACTTCAGCCATAGTTCTAAACTTTATTGTGTGTTGTGTGTGATTCCGTTTGCGAAGTTGAGCAAAATTTTATCAAATACAAATGCTTTTAAAAAAAAAATGTACTCACCTTTTATTACACAAGAAATAATTTTTAATTATTTCTGTATCAATACATTCACACTATGTATACTTGAACCAACTCTGCTGCTTCGGTGATTTAGCGGCTTTTATTAAGCGTTTACTAACTTGTTATCAGTGCTAAAAATCAAGTAA
Source organism: Bacteroidia bacterium (assembly GCA_026932145.1). Lineage (NCBI taxonomy): Bacteria > Pseudomonadati > Bacteroidota > Bacteroidia > Bacteroidia bacterium. The sequence continues at coordinate 183,785 of JAIXKT010000007.1, read as the reverse complement.
TTTTCAGGTGTAAGAGTATTCCATTCCTTCTATTGGGTAGATACGAAAAATATTAGGGGCTATTTTGGGATAGGATATCCAATACTGATTTTACATTCTCTGGCGGGCAATGTGCTTTTGTGGTACATTTGCATTTCATTTTAAAATGTAATACTTTCATTGAACTTTATTGCTTAGAAACTACTATTACCTAAATCCTAAGTTTGTAAGTTGATGTTTATATAGGTATGACCGAAGCATTTCATTTTTTGTTGGGTTTATTAATTAGCTTTATTGCTTCAATACCGGTAGGTCCGTTAAACGTAGCCGTTGTTCAGGCAACGCTCTTGCAAGGCAAGCGGACTGGATTTGAGATTGCCTTAGGGGGCGCACTTATTGAATTGCTATATTGTCTTTTTGCCATAGCCAGTTTACATTTTTTTGCTATTAATCAGGCTTTTTTTCATTGGTTACATTTAATAGCCGCAATACTTTTGGCTGGGTTAGGTTTTTTTCACTTACGAAAGAAGATTTCAGAGGAAGACCCGAAACCCAGAAATGGAGGGATGAGCCTATTATTTGGAATTAGTTTAGGCGCAATCAATCCAATGCTTGTTCCTTTTTGGCTTGGAGTGGTAGCTTATCTGCGGAGTTTAGAATGGTTATCGGATGTATTTGCGATACAATTATGGTTTGCAGCAGGAATTGCAGTAGGGGCACTCGGGCTGCTGGTATCTGTAGCGTTAATTGCCGATAGGCGAAAACAAGGATTAAGTTATAAAAACAAAGTGTTGATTCAGCGTATTTTAGCATGGCTTTTCATTGCATTAGCTTGTATTCAGTTTGTAAGTTGGTCTTTTTCTAAACTTCAATGGTAGCAATTACAGGTGCCAATGGTCTGGTAGGAAGCCATATAGCTCGCTTATTATTATCACAAGGAGAAACCGTCCGGCTGCTTGTGCGAAATCCGAATGACCATAATTTAGATCCTTTTCGATCTAATACAGAAATTGTAGCTGCCGATGTGTTAGATGTATTGGGGCTCCAAAAAGCCTTAGAAGGTGTTGATTCTGTGATACATACCGCAGCTATTGTTAGCTTTTGGAGAAAAAAACATCCAGAAATGCTTACCACAAATGTAGAGGGAACTAACAACGTGGTAAATATTTCTTTGCAAATGGGGATACAGCGTTTGGTGCATATAAGCTCAATAGCGGCTTTGGGGCGTAGTGAAACTACAAACGGTATGTTAGATGAAAACAATATTTGGGTAAATAGTTCCCAAAATTCTATGTATGCTCGCAGCAAGTACAAAGCAGAATTAGCAGTGCTGCGGGGTGTAGAAGAAGGCCTTAACGCCGTTATTGTGAATCCAGGTGTGATTTTTGGGTTTTCTGACTGGAATCGCAGCTCCTCTAATGTATTCAGAAAAATGGCTCACGGGCGCAGGCTCTACCCCCCAGGCGGAAATGGTTTCGTAAGTGCCGATGATGTGGCAAAAGCTGCGGTTATCTTAGCAGGCAGAAAAGATTTAACCGGAGAAAGATTTATCTTGGTAAGTGAAAACTTATCTTACAAACGGATCTTTGAACTCATTGCTAAAGCATTCAATAACACTCCCCCAAGCATTGAACTGCCACCAAAACTTGTTTTACTCGCCGGATTTCTATCCGAAGTAATCAGCTTCATAACCCAAAAAGAACCCATTGTTTCCCTCGAATCTGCCAAAACTATCGGTAATACATATCAATACAACAACAACAAAATAACCGAAGCTACTGGCTTCATTTTTGAACCCATAGAATCTGTAATCAACAACTTAGTACCTCAATTTATTGAAAAATATGGACTTAATCGTTAATGGAAAACCCCAAAATATTGATGATCAAATTAAGCATATTTCAGAATTGCTTGATTATCTGGGAATCTTAAATGAATCAGGTGGAATAGCAGTGGCGATAAATCAGTCTGTTATTTCAAAAACAGATTGGGAGTCAATAACCTTAAAGGCGGGCGATTCTGTGGATATTATCACAGCTCGCCAAGGCGGATAGTTTTTCTCAAAAAATTATCATTTAGACAAAATATAAGCGGAACACTTTTAAGATACAACCTACGAAGCGTTTTTGTCTATCTTTGCGCTCGTTTTTTTACAAAGAGGGGATGAGATGCGGTTAGAGGGATATGTTCCAACGTTAAAACGTTTATTAAAAATAAGTTATCCTATTGTTTTAGGGCAAGTGAGTATTGTTTTGATGGGGATAACGGACAATATGATGGTAGGACAAACGGGTTCCGTTGCTTTAGCAGCAGCTTCAATCGTTAATTCAACCTTTTTTTTGTTATTCACATTGGGTATTGGGATTGTGTCTGTTTTGGCTCCCTTGACGGCTACGGCAAAGGGTGCTGATACAACCTCAATAGTGAAGGATTACTTTCACATGGGTTTAGTTTGGGCACTTATAGCCGGTGGCGGATTTGGAATTATTTTTGGTGTTTTTGCCGGAGGGATAAGTTGGTTAGAACAGCCCCCCGAAGTAAATACTTTGGCAATTCCTTATTTCCGCATCATCGGAAGTTCTGCATTGCCTTTGGCTATCTTCATGGCTGCTAAGGGCGTTAGTGACGGCTTAGGTAGAACTATACAAGGTTTTTGGATAACACTTATTGGGTTGGTTGTCAATATATTATTAAACTGGACTTTAATTTTTGGGAAGTTTGGGTTTCCGGCTATGGGCTTAAATGGTGCGGGTTGGGCTACATTAATAGCTCGTTGGCTAATGGCTATATTGATACTTTGGCAGTTGGTGCGCCCACACGGAGGTATTTCGCTCCCTTTATTTCCATTTTCATTGAACCGTTTAGTTTTTATAAAAATTGGCAGGATGGGCTTAGGTGCAGGATTGCAGTATTTTTTTGAAACCTCTGCTTTTGTTTTTGCTGCCTACATTATTGGCTGGATGGGAGCTGAAAAGTTAGCTGCCCACCAAATTGCAATGGGCTTAGCCAGCATGACTTATATGTTTTCACTTGGAATTTCGATAGCGGGCTCCATTATGGTTGGAGAAGCTAAAGGAAGTAATAATTACCCAGCATTGGTTCGTGCCGGTAGGGTTTGTTTTGCAGTTACGGCAGTGTTTACCTTTTTTTTCGCTTCGTGTTTCATTCTGCTAAACAATTGGTTACCGCTACTGTATGTAAATCCGGCTGAACATGAGGTCATTATGATAGCCTCAGAACTTTTGCTGATTTGTAGTATTTTTCAACTCTCCGATGGAACTCAGGTGGTTGCGCAAGGGTTGTTACGCGGGCTTGGGGATATAAAAATCCCAACTATAATCACCTTAGTCGTTTATGTTGGGATTGGATTACCTTGGGCATATTTCTTGGGCTACCGTTCCGGATGGGGTGTCAAAGGCGTTTGGATTGGCTTTGCGATAGGGCTTTCGGCATCCGCTATTTTACAGTGCTGGCGTTATCTTTCGTTAGTTAAACAAAAATCCAAATACGTAGCTACCCCCCAAAACAATGTGCTACCTACTATGGCAGCACCCGTTTCTGCCTAAATTATTACTTCTTTTTAACTTCTTTGTAAGTACCGCTTACTAATTGAAAAAGTTGCTTGGCAATACTGATTTGGTTATTTGCTCCCAATTTAATTAAATCTAAATAATCTTTATCAATTGTATGAACAGACCCCTTTGTTTTTGCGGCAAGTTCTAAATAAACGGGTTCTACGCTATAATAAGCACCGCATAATATTACTCGAACTGGTTTTAACAGTTTAGGAATCAGGCTTATATCTCTAAAATCCGTATAGGCATCAGCGACTAAGAATAGCTCGGCTGAATCTGGAAATTTTTCTTGCGCTGCGAGTAATGCTTCTACGTCATTTTCGGGGCTATCTCCACCATATCCGGCATCCATAGCTTTTAATATCGTTTGTTTTAGGCTTTGGGGAGTGCAGTTTGCACAAAAATATATCCCACCTGTTTGGCCAACTATTTTCTGTTCTTGTGGCTTAGCATCACCATCGTTAAAAAGGACTATATTCATCGGAATATCTGCGTTATAATGAGCATTAAACCAGCTAACTAATTGATCCATAAATGGCCCCATACTGCCGGTAACATCACATACAATTGTCTTGATCTTCCATTGTTTATTTCTGTTAAAAACTTTTTCTACTGCATCATCTTCTTGCTCGGTTTCTAAGGCTTTTAAGTAATCATCAACGGAATAATAATCATACAAAGAGTCAACATGGGAACGTTCGCGTTTGTATCGTTCTAATGCTACCCTTCGGAGGGAGTCAATTTCTTTTCGTTTTTTGTCGCGAATAGCCAGATATTCTTTCGCACGGGCTTCTGATTTCATACGAGCTTCTATCAACTCTTTTCCCTGCCCATGATAATAATAGGTAAAGTAGTTTGTAGCCTGACCTTTATCTACCATCTTAAAAACGTAAAAATTACTGTTATACATCACATTACCGACATAATCTTGCCCAATAGGCACTTGAAACAAAGCTATTCCCTGTGCATTTGTAATTCCATCATATCGTTTACCTGTTTGCTTGCTGATGAGCCAAACTGCCTCACCCGAAACAGGTCTATCATTCATATTATTAAAATGAAACTCAATCGTGGCTGTCTTATCTACAATAATAGTTCTCTTGATAATTTTATTAGGAATAGCCGCAACCTCTAATATTTCTACTCGGCTGCTATCGCCAAATAATATTTGATATTTATCTCCGATAGGAACCATAACTTCAGTTATCCCTATCCTATTTGTCTTAGTTTTAAATTCTCTTTTGCTTGCGCGCCCTACTATAGCAACCCCTTCATTGGCAAATGGCTTTAAATTAGTGTATTGAAAAACCAAATAAATAACGGCTGTTGAATCCGTAGGGCGTAAAGTGGGCGGAGGAAGTTGCCCAAAAGCAGCTATAAAAGTCGTTACAGCCAATAAGATAAAGAAAATTATATTCTTTAGATTCATCACAATAATTCAGTAATTTACAAATGTAGCGGTATTCAATAATTATGCCTAAGCTAAGTTCACTATTTTAAAGTATCTATTTTTCAGCAAGCTACTCTTTATCACAAAATAATCAAATCAGCACAACATAATAATATTGGTTATCATTCTGTTATATACTAAAATCTTCCTGATTTTTTATTTTTTTCTTGTTCTTTTTGCCTATATCTGTAAAAAACTTTTTATCTAATACGAATATCTGTGTAGATTATGTTTGGAGAAAAATTAACTTTGCCGTGCAAAGGGATTTTAACTGAAGCATGAGTATAGACGCATTAATTAATTCGTTAATAATTATTGGATTAACGTTATTTGTAGGCTTAACGGCAGCTGCCTACGTTGTTCTGGCTGAGCGTAGAATCTGCGCTTTTATGCAGCAGCGGTTAGGGCCTAATCGGGTGGGGCCTTTTGGTTTATTACAGCCTTTGGCGGATGCTATTAAACTTTTATTCAAAGAAGATATTGTTCCGACTAGTTCTAATCGGTATATCCATGCTTTAGCACCTATGCTTGGCGTTCTTTTAGCAGTTGCTGGCTTAGCACTACTTCCATTAGCACGCGGGCTGCATATCGCTGACGTAAATATCGGAGTGTTATACTCTTTGGGAATTGCCTCAGTTGCAGTATATTCAATCACATTAGCCGGTTGGAGTTCAAATAGTAAATACTCCTTGTTAGGCGGTTTGCGGTCTTCTGCACAAATGCTTTCTTATGAAATACCTATGGGGATTTGTGTGGTGAGCATTGTATTACTATCCAACCACTTTTTGCCAACAAATAACGGAGAATATTTACGTATGACATCCATAGTAGAAGCACAAAGCTCCGTATGGTTCGTTTTTGTGAATCCACTTACATTCTTAATCTTTTTCGTTTGCGCCTTAGCAGAAACAAACCGTGTTCCCTTTGACTTAGTAGAAGCAGAACAAGAGTTGGTAGGTGGCTATCATACAGAATATAGCTCCATGAAGTTTGGATCGTTCTTTTTGGGAGAATATCTAAACATAGTAATCTCTTCTGCTCTGATGACTACTTTATTTTTAGGTGGTTACTTAGGTATCGGAGAGAAATCTTTAGGCGTTCAAAGTTGGGGATTTTGGCCGCAATTGGGTTGGGGCTTAGGCTGGTTTTGCCTAAAAACCTTCTTCTTAGTATATGTCTTTATCTGGGTACGCTGGACTTTACCCCGCTTTAAATACAACCAACTAATGGATATTGGCTGGAAAGTACTACTACCGCTATCACTACTTAACTTAATGGTTCTTGCATTTATCTTACTACTGTTTCAATAAACTGTAACTTTTTATCATCTGTTTCGTAAACTTACGGACAAAATCTTTGTTTTACTATGGAAGCTAACTTTTCTAATCGTGTCAAGGATGTTCTTCATTATGCCCGCGAAGAGGCATTACGCTTAGGTCATGACTATATTGGTATAGAACATTTACTCTTAGGGCTAATCCGAGAAGGAGAAGGAATGGCTATTAAGGTGCTAATTAACTTAGGCGTTGATTTAAATAAACTCCGAAAACAGGTTGAAGATAGTGTCCGTTCCGTTTCCACAACAGCAAACTTCTCTAATATTCCCCTAACCAAACAAACCGAGAAAGTCCTAAGAGTTACCTATCTTGAGGCAAAGTATTTTAATAGCGACTTAATTGGTACTGAGCATCTATTACTTTCTATCTTACGAGATGACGACAACTTAGCTGCGCAATTATTAGCTAAATACAACGTTAGTTATGATGCTGTACTGGCAGAGTTAGAAGACGAACGGTCTAAGGATATTCAGATGGCTATGCCCTCAGATCATTTAGACTCCGGAGAAAATCAACCACAGGATAAAACCAAGAAAAATATAAAATCTAAAACGCCGGTATTAGATAACTTTGGCCGTGACTTAACCAAAGCTGCCGAAGATGGCAAATTAGACCCAATTGTTGGGCGCGAAAAAGAAATTGAGCGCGTAGCCCAAGTCCTTTCCCGAAGAAAAAAGAACAATCCGGTACTTATTGGAGAACCGGGTGTCGGTAAAACAGCAATTGCAGAAGGATTAGCTCTCCGCATTGTACAACGAAAAGTAAGTAGAGTGCTGTTTAACAAACGGGTCGTTACCTTAGATATAGCCTCACTCGTAGCCGGAACCAAATACAGAGGGCAATTTGAAGAGCGTATGAAAGCTGTTATGGCCGAGTTAGAAAAATCTCCTGACGTAATTCTCTTCATAGACGAACTACACACCTTAGTAGGCGCAGGAGGCGCATCCGGCTCATTAGATGCCTCCAATATGTTTAAACCAGCCTTAGCCAGAGGCGAAATCCAATGTATCGGCGCAACTACCCTCGACGAATACCGCCAATATATCGAAAAAGATGGCGCACTCGAACGTAGATTCCAAAAAATCATGGTTGAGCCAACCTCACCAGAAGAAACCATCCAAATCCTCGAAAATATAAAGTCAAAATACGAAGACCACCATAACGTAACCTACACACCAGAAGCAATTAAAGAATGTGTATTCCTAAGCGGACGCTATATTACCGACAAAAACTACCCAGATAAAGCCATTGACGTTATGGACGAAGCCGGTAGCAGAGTTCATCTATCCAATATCCACGTTCCCAAATACATCTTAGACTTAGAAGCCAAAATAGAAGAAATTAAAGAACGAAAAAATAAGGTTGTAAAAAGCCAAAAATATGAAGAAGCCGCCCAGCTACGCGACCAAGAAAAACGCTTGATAGAAGAATTAGAACAAGCAAAGCTAAATTGGGAGGAAGAAACCCGCTCTCAACGGTTTGTAGTAAGCGAGCATGATATTGCAACCGTCGTAGGAATGATGACCGGAATACCGGTAACTAAAATTGCAGAAGGAGATGCGAAACGACTTTTAACCATAAAAGATGAGCTGAGAAATCGCGTTATCGGCCAAGACCAAGCTATCGAAAAGCTGGCCAAAGCCATCAGACGCTCCCGAATCGGCCTAAAAGACCCAAACAAACCCATCGGGTCATTCATATTTTTAGGTTCTACCGGAATTGGAAAAACAGAATTAGCAAAAGAACTTGCCCGCTATCTCTTTGACGGAGATGATGCCCTGATTCGTATTGACATGAGCGAATATATGGAGAAATTTTCTGTATCACGCTTAATTGGTGCACCCCCCGGATACGTAGGTTATGAAGAAGGCGGACAACTTACCGAAAAAGTACGGAGAAAACCTTATTGCGTTATCCTACTTGATGAGATAGAAAAAGCACATCCAGATATCTTCAACATTCTGCTGCAAGTATTAGATGACGGTACTTTAACAGACGGGCTTGGCCGAAAAATTGACTTCAGAAATACCATCATCATCATGACCTCAAACGTGGGTGCCCGAGAAATCAAAGACTTTGGATCAGGCGTTGGCTTCTCTACAAGTGCCAAAACAGACCAAGTTGATGACCGTATTAAATCAACACTTGAAGGTGCTTTGCGCAAGGTCTTTAGGCCGGAGTTCTTGAATAGAATAGATGATGTTATTATTTTCAACTCTTTAACCCAAGAAGATATTTTCAAAATTATTGACTTAATGCTTGAAAAAGTATTCGGAAGAGTCAAAAAGTTAGGATATAACATTCGGCTTTCTGATACAGTAAAGCAGTTTTTATCCGAAAAAGGCTATGACCAGCAGTATGGTGCCCGCCCAATGGCTCGTGCTATTCAAAAGTATATTGAAGACCCAATATCAGAAGCATTATTAACCAATGAAGTTCATTCTGATGATACCATCTTAGTGGATTTAGACTCAGCTACACAAGAAATTAAAGTTACAATAGAAGCAGCGTCTCCCGCCGAATCACAAGTATAAAAGCCAAGTATGGCAAGACCAAATTTAGTTGGCTTAATAGAGGAAGCCTATGATTATCCGGAATTACTTACAACTTCTAAGCTACATGAAAATGCACCTCATAAAGTGATTTCTATGTTGGATAAGGGAGTAATTAGGGCAGCGACTCCCGATAATGACGGGCAATGGATTACGAATGAATGGGTTAAAAAAGCTATTTTATTGTATTTTCGCCAGCAGCCAGCTAAGTCAATTGAGGTTTTACCTTTTGAATATCGGGATAAAATTCCGCTAAAGACGGATTACACGGGTTCTGAGGTACGTGTAGTGCCGCCTGCAGTAGCACGTTTCGGATCTTATTTGGCCAAAGGAGTTATTTTGATGCCTTCCTATGTAAATATTGGTGCTTATGTTGATGAAGAAACTATGGTTGATACTTGGGCAACGGTAGGTACTTGTGCACAGATTGGAAAAAGAGTGCATTTGAGTGGCGGAGTTGGTATCGGGGGAGTGTTAGAACCACTACAAGCAAAGCCTGTAATAATCGAAGATGGCTGTTTTATTGGCTCACGTTGTATTGTAGTAGAAGGAGTTCATGTAGCTCAGGAGGCCGTTTTAGGTGCTAATGTCGTACTAACTGCATCTACTAAGATTATAGATGTATCTGAAAACCAACCTGTTGAATACACCGGATTTATTCCACCCAGAAGTGTTGTCATTCCCGGATCTATCCCTAAAAGTTTTCCTGCTGGCACCTTTCAGGTTCCGGCGGCCCTCATCATCGGAAAAAGAAAAGCCTCTACAGATCTAAAAACCTCTTTGAACAATGCGTTAAGGGAGTTTAACGTTTCTGTCTAAACTTCAGAAACTATAAATCCGATGGCTTAGGCTTTTTGTATAATATTCCTGTGATAGGCCAGCTACTCCAATCCTTTTCTATAACCCATTCAGAATGAAGTTCTTGAAGTTCTGAATCAGTAAAATTGTTAAAGATATTACTGTAAAAAATCCGATTTTGGCTATTCAAATTCTTTTCAGCAAAAGCACTTGAATCATGAGCAGATAGATCAGTAATGAATAATGGATCTAAATTAGGGAAAGCCGAACCAACTGTTTCAAGCGGTATATTATTGTTTTTTAGATAGTTAATACATTGCTGGCGAATCGGGAAATAGAAAATATGAAGTGGCGTGCTATCCCAACCGGTTGCTATCGGTTGAGGATAAAAACATATATTTCCCAAAACTATCCCCAAAATTCCTATTATCACAAATTTCCTGTAGGGATATTTTTGTGCTATATGTGCCCATACCCAAAATAGCGAAATATAAACCGGTAATAAATAGCGATGTCCCATTAAACCGGTATAAGGAAGCATTATTGCTGCAAATAAAATTAGGTTAATAATAAGTAAAACACCCCAGTTTCCTAACTCAAAAAGCCAACTTTTAATTGGTATCTTTTGTTTAAATAAAATATAAATTATTGATAACCAAATAATAAAAACACCAAAATCATTTAATCTCCAGCCTAAAACAATGATGTTTTTTAGAAATCCGTGAAAATCTACATATAAGAAACTATCTGCCCATGTTGAATTTGTGTGATAACCAATCCACTTTGTTCTGAAATAATGAACTACGAAGTAAGCCATTGCAAGCAAGCCTCCGGGAATGTATAAATAAATGGTTTTTAATACGTTATTTTTTTCGCTGCGATATATCCAGCCTTGCCATAAAAATAGCCCAACGGCAGCAACCATACCACGCATACTTATCATTCCCAATAATATTACAGAAAAAATGATAATCGTCTTTTGCCGGTTAATAATTCCATAAACACCTAATAACCAAAACAGTACCAGCAATACATCTGGGCTTACCAGCATAATCTGCCCTATTATACCTGCAAAGCAAACAAACATCCAGCTAAACAAACACCCACCTGAAATATTTTGGGATAGTTTTTGTAAAAAATAAGCAATAGCTAAAACCGCAGGAAGCATAGCCAAATGGGTTACCCATAGTTCACGTCCCAATAATTTCCAACATAATGCTATGTATAATCCAAAATAAGGCGGATGACCACTATCTAAATGAGGAGGCAGAAACCATTGATTAAAGTTATTCTCAAAATAATAAGTTGGATGATATGAGGCAAACTGAATAGTATCCCAAAATAATGGATTAAATACAGAAAAAGCCCAAAATAGTATTAAACATATACTTGGAAACCAATTTAGGTTCATGGAAATGAAGACTTTATGTAAGAAACTAACTATTATGTATTCTTTATAATTTAGTAAGATTGTAAAAAAACTGGGAGTATCAGTTGGTAAGCCGGGTTCTGTGCTACTATTGTAGTGGCTGTCATTTATCTATGTTGCTGCTCACGCAGCAGCTCTAACGACCTACCCTCCGGCTCGGGCGAGCAGCCCTCTATTGCCGGTATATTTGGTCTTTCAACGCTTGAGGTTTACCAGCACTTTTGATGCCGTGGGCTCTTACCCCGCGATTTCACCCTTACCTAATTTTCATTAGGCGGTATATTTTCTGTTGCACTTTCTGTATCGCCGGCCTTACCTCCGGCGACCCATCCCGTTAGGATGCAAGCCGCTCTATGTTGCCCGGACTTTCCTCTCGTATAAAAAACACCAGCGACAGCCTCAACTAATCCTCCCAATTGCAAATGTAACCAAAAATCATACTCCCATAAAAATTCTTAAAATAAAAAAGCGAGAAGAATAATTCCTCTCGCTTTCTAACTGTTTCTTATTAATTTTTAGAAGCGTGGGCAGCTCATCATACCACCACGTCTTTGAAATCCACCAAATAAATAGGTGATACCTAAATTTGTGAAAGAATAGTAATCATTCTTTTTGGTCTTTCCAACTCTGGCGTCTAAATCATCAGATTGGGTAAAACGATAACCAAATTCAGCGTGCAAGTATAGGTTCTTAATAAACCCATAACGAACTCCAAGCCCAACAGGAACAATAGGAGTAGTTTTTTGCTTAGGTTGATTTACGTATGTAGTACGAACAATATTAGTAGCTTTAAATATTTCTAATCCCGATGTTTCGTATTGTAGAACGCCGATACCTGCGAATACATACATTGCTATACTGGTGTTGTTGATAGCTCCCGGAACTCTGGCGTGTGGTAAGCGCAGAAAGCTCCATGAACCAATTAAGCTAAATTCATTGATTTTACTATCAAAAGTTTCGGTAGTAACCTCATTAATAGCCTTTTTGAAATTTGTTTTCTCTGCACCCATATTGCCGATAAGGGCATTCGCTTTAATAGAGAATCCTTTTCCAAATAAATATCCGATTGCAAAACTAACTCCTGTTCTAAACCCTGACTTAGAGTTTCCGCCTCTTAGATCTCCGAAATAGTGTATCGGGCCGCCTGATAACTGGCCAAACAGATAACTTTCTCCTCTACCGGAATTATGATATTTGGTTTTTTGCGGATGTATTGTTTTAGCAATACTTAAACTAAAAAAAGTGTAAAAATCATTCTTTTTGGTTTTTCCCTCACGAGAGTCAAATTTATCCGTAAAAAGAATGCGCCCTCCGCCTTCTACACCAACATAAAAGTCGCGATAAACTCGGTATGAAACGCCTAAACCTATTGGAATAACCGGCGTTACAGCATTAGTCCTTGTTTCAATCACCTTTGAAGCATCTGTTATATCTATTAAGTGCCGAGAACTATAAAGGGTTAAACCTACTCCGGCGAACCCATAAACAGAAAGGTTCTCATAAAAACGATCAGATATATGAGTGGAGCGGTTAAATGGGAATATAGTCTTACTTGCCTGAATAGAAAACTCATTAAAAGATGTATAAAAACTTTCTTTGGAACGAAGTACTCCTGCCGAAGATTTATTATCTTTTTGACCATCTGCTGAACTAAATAAGATATTAGCCTTTACTCCCAAGCCATTTTGATACATCTTTCCAATACCAAATTCAAAGCCGGGCTTCATACTTAGGTTATCTTTTTGTAAGTCCCCAAAATAAGTGCTTACTCCTGCACCAAATTGAACGAATGGTGCGCTGTTCATACGCTGCGCAACCACACCGTAAACAGTTACAGAGTATGCAATTAATGTTAATATGTATTTTTTCATAGATAAGAGATTGAAATTCTAAATTGTATATTCTTCTAATAGTTGTACACTATGAACTGCAAAATTAAGATTTTTTTAGTATTATTCTATTCATTTGATGCAGTTTAGATGTATTATTTATATTTTTCATATCTAATTGATTATTAATTTTTTAAAAATTAATAATTTTTTGATTATTAAAAAACTTATATTCAGTTATGGTTTTTAATATAGAAAAGTGACTTAAAATAGTGTAACTGGTGTCCTTAATTTTTATCTAAAAACAAATTAAGGTAAGTTAAAAATAGATTTAACCTATCGGTGAAAAACGCTACTGCCTACGTACTTTGTTGTGGCAGATAGGATTATTTTTTTAAAAATATCAGAAAAAGTACAACGTATTAGAAAAAGGTTTAATATTGGCAAAATTTACAAAAGCATTTATTTTTTTAGGAAATAGCTTATCTTCAAGCGTATATGAAATTACACTCATTAATATTCTTCGGATTTTTTGCATCAGGGGTGGCTTCGTCTTCTGTTTTTGCTCAACAGTTTGACGTAACCAAAGTACAGGCTGACCCAACCACATTTATTTTTGATGATGGAAAACACACTGTTCAACAATATATTTATGAACAGTTAGAAACGAAATCTAAGTGCTGCGGAAATGATGCTATCTACTTAGAAGTAAAAATAGACCCGAGTGGCACAGTTTTAACGGCTAAATCTTTAACAGGGAAAAATGATTGCTACAAAAGTTCTGTAGTGGATATTGTTCGGGGAATCAAGTGGAATCCTGCCTCAATAAAAACCACAAAAGCAGTTTATTTTGAGTTAAAGCCGTTAATTGCTTGCAAAGGAAATCCTGATGACAACACCTATACACCTATTCCGCTACCAAGCGGAACAGTTCCTACTGCTCAAAATGATAATACCGCAAATAACCAAGCCATTAAAGAAGCAGAAGACCGCGCTCGTATAGAAGCCGAAAAGATGCGTATCGCTGCCGAACAACGCGCCCGTGAAGAGCAACGTGCTCGTGAAGAAGCAGCTAAGAAAAATGAAAAGAAAACTCCCCCACCCACAACAACAACACCTACTACCACCACTACTACATCTAATACTACCAAGAATACCCAAGCCAATAATAAAAAAGGGAATACAAATACAGATAGCTTAGCCTTACCCAATCCAAAATATGTTTCAACTGGTGATAAAAAACCGGATGAATCTCATATCAAAACAACTTTAAATACTTCTGGGCCACGTTTTGATAACCCACAATATAGTGGAGGTGAGCAAGCAATGATGATTTATGTTAAATCCTCACTACGGAAAGCTGGAATCTGCGGCCTTGCACAAACGCTAACAGAACTTACGCTTGATGCATCTGGTGCAGTCGTTAATTATAGAATTTTCCGTGCTAATACAGATGAAGTTCGGACAGTATTACCCGGAGTCGTCCAAGGAATGAAATTTACACCTTCTACCCGATTTAAGCGGAGCTTCTTATTAGAATTTAAAACCGATATAGATTGTACTGGAAAAGGATTTGATACAGATGCATTTAACAACGCCCCTCGTTATTTTAACACTGGGCAAGCTGAAAACTCTCAATATAACTACACTCCGGAAGGCTCAGGAGACCATTAATAGGAATTTAAGGCTTATAAAAAGACAAAGCAACCAAATTGGTTGCTTTGTCTTTTTATAAGCCAATCTCAAACTGCCAGTTTTGGTACACCCTAAAAAATAACGTTCTCTTAAATAGAATATTAGCCTTTAAAAACATATTTTTGGGAATTATTATGCAAACACTTTCTATTCCCAAAATGAACCTAAGAACTTTCTTTTTTATCTATTTTTTATTATCTAAATTATTGATTTCAAGCTATTTGTTTGCGCAACATAAACCAGCAGAATGGGAAATAAATTTGCTTAAACAATTAAATAAAGCCGGTACAAATACGATGCAGGATAAATTCGTTTGGGGGGCTTCACAGAGTATTTACCCCTTAACAGCCGTCTTAAATATCTGGCCGGTTGTTGATGGGGTTATTCACAAAGACTTAAACAAAATCACGCAAGGAGCAACACGTACCTTAGCTACGGGAATAGCTTTTAGTTCAATTTTTTTACTCAAAAATACTTTTCGCAGAGAACGGCCCGATCCTGCCATTTTTTCTGTACCTTTCCATAAAACTGGATTTTCATTTCCTTCAGGGCACGCTGCTATTGCCAGTTCTTTGGCTACGATGATTATTCTTGAAAAAAAACCTTGGTATTGGTGTGCTATATCAATAAGTGGTTGTTTGTTAATATCTTATACAAGAAACTATTTAGGAGTTCACTATCCGGGGGATGTTATTACCGGTATTTTAGTAGGTTCCGGATCTGCATTATTGACACTACCATTGCGAAAAATCACCCAAAAATGTGTATCTAAAACCTGTAAGAAATTGAAAATAATACCCGAAGTTATCCCTGAATAACTACTATATTTTCACAAAAAGACGACCTGGTAATTGCTTCACAAGTCCACTAAATTCTAATTCTAACATAATTGAGATCAAATTTCCAATAGAAATTTGAGTGAGATCGTGCAATTTATCTAAGGCTAAGGTTTGGTCTGCTAATACATTCAAGACTATTTGCTGCTCTTGGGTAAGTAGCAACGAAGTGGCAATTTTAGGCTTAGGCGAATTAATAACCGGCATTATCTCCGTGAGTAAGTCTTCCGGATTAATGATAATTTTAGCTATATTTTTTTGTATCAAGGCGTTACAACCTTCGGATGTTTTGTTTCCAAGATTGCCGGGTACGGCATAAACATCTCTGTCATAGTCAAAAGCCAATCGGGCAGTAATTAAAGCACCTCCCTTGTGGGCAGCTTCAACGACAATTACGGCTATTGACAGGCCAGCTATGATACGGTTTCTGGCGGGAAAAAATACAGGTTCCGGTTTGGTATAAACAGGATATTCCGAAATAATGCTGCCGCCACTATCTATAATTTTTTGGGCTAATTGTTTATGCTGTTGCGGATAAATTCTATCTAAGCCGTGTGCTATAACAGCGGTGGTTAAAGCATTATTTGCTAACGCAGTTTTATGAGCTTCTGCATCAATGCCAAAAGCTAATCCACTGACTATATTTATGTTAGCAGCCGACAAACATTCTGTGAAACGAGCGGCTTGCTTTCTCCCATATTCAGTTGGGGTTCTTGTTCCCACAATAGACACAAAGATTTGGTCATTGAATTTTGTCTCTCCCTGAATGTACAAAACAACGGGGCTATCCGGTATTTCTTTAAGATTTGTAGGAAAACGAGTATCAAAATAAGGGATAACACTGATATTATTTTTTTGATAATAAGAGAGTTCTATTTCAGCTTGAGCTATATTTTGGGTAGCATTTCTAATTGCGTGGGCAGTATTATTTCCTATTCCGGGAATTTTTTCAAGCTGGGATTTATTTTTTGAGAATACATTTTTGGCACTGCCGCAATAGGCCACTAAGTTTCGGCAAAGAATAGGCCCAAGTCCACTAACTGCCTTTAACGCAATTAAATGTATTAACTCATCTTCGTTTTCTGTTTTAATGGCCATGCCCGCCGCAGGAATATTCTTCTTTTATCTCTTCGGTAGGCAATGTGCTACCATTTGTTTGGGCAGATTTTCGCATCTTCTCTATCAATTGAATGCGTTCTTGCTCAATAGCATCACTTTGCTTACGGCTCTCTTGTGCATCATATAACAAGGCACCGTCCACATAGGTTTGTTCTGCTATGGCATAAATACTGAGCGGTTCTTGGCTCCAAATGACCAAATCGGCATCTTTTCCGGGTTCTATCGTGCCCAATTTATTATCCAAATGCAACATTTTAGCAGGATAATACGTTACCATTTTCCAGCTTTCTTCTTTTGATAATCCTGCATATTTTATACTCTTAGCGGCTTCTTGGTTAAGTCTTCTGCCCATTTCAGGGTCATCAGAGTTGATAGCCGTTGCGATTCCTTTACGCAAAAGTAAAGCGGCATTTTGTGGAATAGCATCAATAACTTCATATTTATATGCCCACCAATCTGAAAAAGTAGAGGCATTTACGCCATGTTTTTTCATTTCATTTGCTATTTTATAGCCTTCTAAGATGTGGGTAAATGTATTTACCTGAAAACCAAATGATTCAGCTACTCGCATCAGGGTTAGGATTTCAGATTGCACATAAGAATGGCAGGTTATAAATCTCTTTTTTTGTAAAATTTCGACGATGGCATCGAGTTCTAAATCTCTACGTACAGGATAGCTGTTTAAGGTATTATTAGAGAGTAAGTTTTTTTCGTATTCTTTGGCTGTTTGGAATGCATCTCGAAATATTTGCTCTACTCCAAGCCGGGTTTGCGGATAGCGAACACTATATTTATCTCCCCAGTTACTTTGTTTTACATTTTCGCCTAAGGCAAATTTGATGAATAATGGTGCTTGCTCTATTTTGTATTCTTCCGGTGTTTTGCCCCATCGTAGTTTTACCAAAGCGGCCTGCCCGCCGATACAGTTTGCTGACCCGTGTAATAATTGCGAGGTAGTTACGCCTCCCGAAAGCTGCCGGTAAATATTTATATCGGTTGGGTCTATCACATCTCCGATACGTACTTCTGCTGTAACGGATTGAGTGCCTTCATTAACCCCGCCGGTAATTGCAATATGTGAATGTTCATCTATAATACCGTTAGTTAAATGTTTTCCCGAAGCCTCAACGACTTTGGCTCCCGGAATGGATAAGTTTTTCCCCACTTTTTGAATTTTTCCCTGTGCAATAAAAACATCTGTTTCGGTTAAAATACCTTTTTCGGTATTTGACCAAACTGTTGCATTTTTGAACAAAAGGGATTCCGAAAGCGGATACACCGTGCGTCCATAAGCTTTGTTGGGAAATGTGATGGGTGAAGAAACTGCGTTAGGAATTACCGTTACCGGCTTTAGTAAAGTATCTTGAAAACTTTTTTGTTTGGTAAAAGATATTGGTGAAGGCTTGGTTTGGATATAACGAACGCCAACTAATCCGTTTACTTCAGGGCTTAACGCAAGGTTCAAGCGGTCAGGAAAGTCATCAGATTCGATTTTTAAGGTTGGGTTTTGCCATGTGATTTTAGTTTTGTATTTATTTCCTGCTTGCTCTATTTCTGCTTTTGGCTCTGATAACGTTCCGCTAATCGTTAAACTTACGTTACTATTGCCAAGTATCGCTACATAAGTACCTCTTGGGTCTATGGAAGGCACAGATTGAATTATTGTTTGGTTTCCCTGCACCCAAGTTTCCAAGATAGTAGCATTTTGGTAAAAGATATTACCGGAGGTGATTATGAAGTTAGCTATTTTTCCGGCTTCTATGGTGCCTAATTGTTTTTCTACCCCGAACCAACGGGCTGGCTGTGTTGTAAGAGCGGCTAATGCTTGCTCCTCTGTAAGGCCGTATTCCAAAAACTTATATAACTGTTTCCAAAATGTGGTTTCTTTATCTAATTGATTGGTTGTAAATGATATAGAAATATCTTGTGCTAATAGATAAACGGGATTTTTGGGAGATTGCTCCCACCTGCGCAGCTGGCCAAGGCTTACATTTAGATAATCTAAGGGATTATCTGCATAGATTGGCTTAGGGGTGTTCATCGGTAAGATGCAGGCCATTTTGGTCGCTGAAATGGGTTTTGCCCATTCATAGTCAAAGGGAGTACCAACGCAGATGAGTTTTTTTAGGTCAAATTCTTGGGATATCTTAGCCATACGCAGCATTTCTAAGGTGTTTTGGGCTTGAAAAACATACGGGTTTGTTCCAGCCATAAACTCCTGTAATTGCTGCAAACTAAGGTTAAACTCCGGCTTAGGAAGTTTCGGGTTGTTTTGATAAACTTTCCAAGTATCTCGATACCAAGAGGCATCTAAAAATGTTTGCCTCATCAGCGCGATAGCTCCCATTAAGGAGCCGGGATAGTCTTCGGGAGATTTTCCTTTATTGAAAGATAGATTTTGGCTACATTCTGGTTTTAATACTTGGCTATTCGTTAGGCCGTCTTGCAGCAATACAAAACAGCCGTTTCCTCGAAATATTCCATCATCAGGTACACAATGGGCAGCCCCAAAACCATTTTTTCGTAAATCATAAATTGCCGGAAACGCCTTAGAAAGATAGTTAATAACTTTATTTTCAGGGCTTACTGCCGGATTCCAATATTTAGGGGGCTTAATATCTGCTGGTTTAGCATCTGAATTACCAACGGGATAATAGGGTTCTATAAAAGCCGGAAATATCCAACGGCCTTTTAAATCTACGGTGTAAACAGAGGATGGAATAGGAATTTTACTTCCTACAGCTTTAATAATACCATTTTCAACCCATAGTGTAGCATTGGTAAGGCGTTGGTTGGGAGAAACGACAATGGTAGCATTCAAAAAGGCAATTTGGGTAGGATTTTTCTCATGGACTCCAACTGGCGGAAATGTTGTTACTCCCTGACAATCAGCAATTAACGCAGACTGAATCAGTTTCCAAATAAACAAGAAAAGATAACCAAATAGCTTAGCTCGCTTCATAATTCGCAAATATACAGGAAAAGTTAGCTTTACGCAGTATCGGTAAATCTTTTTTGGAAGCAAATAGCTACCAAAGCCGAACATCTACAATTGGGTTTTCTTGCCGTGATATAGGATTTTGCTTGCCTTGCGAGAGTTCAAATACAGTTTTTTGGATATATTCTTTTAACTCACTGAGCATTATGATGTTATCATTATTTAGGTCGGCTGCTTTCTTCGTTAATCCGTTTAGGAAAGCATAGGTAAAGAGGCCGTTGTTCCATTCATTGGATTCTAATGCGAACTCCGTACCGCCGGCAGCGGCAACAACAGTTGCGCCGGTTCCTCTGCGTATATCTGAAAATAATTGCCCTAATAAAATACCCGTATTTTCTTCCCCAAAAGCCGGCTTAGACGTTACTACTGTCCCTGCCGAACGAAACTTGATATTACCAACTTCTGCCGGTATATTTTGTGTTCTGGTAACTTCCTCTTTATCAAGTTCTCCTGAATGGCAGCTGTCTATCAATAATAATTTTCGGATTGGCTTGATTCCATCTAACAGATTATCAAGTTCTTGATAGCTAAATCCGCGTTTGGCAGGGTCATTAAAGTCTATGTCATGTGTGCCAAAGTAATAATCTAATTTAGAATCTAAAATACCGTGCCCGGCTACAAAAAGAATCACAACATCTTTGGTAGTAGCTTCTGATAGCGTTTCCTTGATTTTTAATAGATTTTCTTTCGTTACCTGCTCATTGGTATAGGAATGAACAAAGACTTTTTCAAATAAATCTTGTCTATTATTCCATTGTTTAGCAATATCTTGGGCATCTTTTGCAGCTAAAGAAAGATTAAATCGCTTATCCTTATAAATGGAAGTTCCTATGGTGATTACATAAAGATTCGGTTTGGTCGGTTTCTCTTTGGAAATAACAGTGATTGTCCGCCTTTCAGATTCTATGCCTATTCTATTTTTAACTGAAACCTGTATTTTATTTTTTCCCGGCAAAATTGGTGTTTTCATGGAATAAATAAGCGTAGTTGGGCTTTTTTCTTTGTTTCCAAAAGATAAATCTTGGCCTTGTATTCCATAAATCGGAACTCCATTGAGGTAAATATTCATGCGGTCTAAGCGATATTTAAAATCACTTGCATTAAACTTGATACGGATATTGGATGAATCTGTAACCTGAGAATTGGTTTGTAATTCTATGCTGGGAACATCACTTGGGTTTACCACAGAATCAGCTAAGGCATGGTATTTTTCGATGCGCTTTTGCCAAGCACGATAAAAAGCATTTATCAGCTTGGGATCTGGGTTTGTTAAGGCTTGCAGCACTTTATCAGGGCGGTTATACTGCAAATCATATTGCTCAAATGGCATAAACTTAGCCTCTTGGTCGCTTTTCTGGTTTATATGAAAACCTACATAAGAACTCCCTTTGGGAGAACTTGCGTAATAATTATCATTTTTCCAAAGAATCCACTCCCCGTTTTGAGTGAGAAATAAATTGCAAAATGGTGTAATAAACGGCTCGTAAGCATCTAAGTATAAATTAGATAAGTTAATATTTTTTTCTTTGATAACTTCATTTAATTTTTCTTCGCTTCCTAATTGCTTAATTAGCATTTGCTTAAACTCCTCAAATGTAATGGCGATAGTGGGTTTTTCGGAGAGATCCCAAAGGCGTACCGTTTGGTCGCTACTTCCCGAAATTAAAAACTTTTTATCCTGAGAAACACACAATGAAGTTACCATTGCAGTATGGCCTAAAAATTCTAACAATTTTCTGCCCTTAATATCAAATAATTGGGTGCGAAAAGTGCCTGCAACAGCAATATTTCCTTGCGGCGTAAAGGTATATGCCATGATAACTCCCTCAGCATTCGGGTCTAACTTTATCGTATTTCCGTTAGATAGCCGTAAAATATAGTCACTTTCCCTAACAGCGGTAATACCCCCATATTCTTTGGTTGCTCCTTGATAGCTCTCACTTTGGCCTGATGATTGGGTTAGTTTTAAACTATTATAGGAGAATTGATAATTTATTTGGCCAATAGAATTAAACTGATATGTATTTCGTTTTATGGTACTGATTCCGATTACCCCCTGTTTTCCTGCTGCTACAGAGTAAATTCGGGTTCCTTTACTGGCGAAATGCTGCTTTATAGCACCGGTTTTTATGTTCCAGATATAAATATCACGGTTTTCTCCGCCGGCTGAGGCAACCCATTCACCCCCAAAAGTAGTTACTGCCGTAACGGTGTTATCATGTTTATCAAAGGTTTTGACAATTTTACCAGTTTGAAAATCAAGTATTTGCACGTTTTTTCCGGTAGTTAAAATAGTGCCCACAATTACATATTTCCCATCTTGGGTAATTGCTAAGCTATGAATATCTCCCAATGATGAATAATCAGGATAATTTGGGTCTTTAATTTGGTCTAAATAACGCTCTATTTTTCCGGCTTGGTTCCAAACAATTAGCTGATTATCATAGCCTCCTGATATAAAAAATTGACCATCAGGGGTAAAAGTTCCGGTTCTAATTTCTTCGGTATGGCCGCCGGTCATAAGCGTATAAACGGGCTGCTTATTGGGCACAAAAGAAGATAAATCCCAGCGAATTAATTTTTTGTCATAGCCTCCGGTAACTAAGTATTTTGAATCTGGAGAAAACTGGGTTACATAAACAGGCTCGGTATGACCGCTTAGGTTCATACCGGGAGAAGATTCTGTTAAATTCCAGAGACCAATTTCATTATCGGTAGTTCCACAGGTGAGCCATTTTCCATTTGGGGAAATATCCAAGGCAATAACCGGACTTTCAGGTCCATTAAGTTGTTTGATGATTTTTCCGGTGTTAATATCCCATAAAAATATGCGCCCCATTAGTTGGGATTTTTCACTTACTTCTGGTCCAAAATATCCACCTGATACAATTACATTTCCATTTGGGTGTATTGCACCGGAGTTTACCATTCCCATAGGGCCTACCATAGCCGGTCCACGCAGCGTCTGAATAAGCTCTCCTGTCTCTACGTCCCAAATCTTAATCGTTTTATCGTCCGAAAAAGAAACTAACTTAGAACCATCCGGTGTAAAACGCAAGGCTTTAATGGTTCCGCTATGCCCCTCTGCATCAATTACTATTTGGGGAACCTCAAACTGGCCATAAGCTAAGTAAGAAACTAACCCCAAAAGTAATATTAAACTCAATTTTTTCACAGTACGAAAGTAATATTTTAGAGAATACCATAAACCACAAAATAATAGTGGCATACTATTGAAGCAATATTAACGGTTGAGGATAACCTTGATGTTGTAAAAACTTGTAACTTGGCAATCGAAAAACAGACTCATGAAATTAACACAGCCTGTTACTGTTACCGAAATAGCCAGAATTATTGGGGGCAAGGTTCTGGGAAACCCCAATCATATTGTAAGCGGATTCAACGAAATTCATCGGGTAGAACCCGGAGACCTGACGTTTGTGGATGTTGAAAAATACTTTAAGAAGTCCCTTAACTCCCGTGCCACAACTATCTTACTAAACCAAGAAGTAGAAATCCCCGAAGGCAAAGCACTGATTTTAAGCAACGACCCTTTTCGGGATTACAACCTACTGACCGAATATTTTCAGCCCCGCTCTTCTTTAGATATTTACAATGAACCTATTTTGGGAGAAAATACCCACATCGGAAAAAATGTAGTATTCGGAAATAACGTTTCTGTCGGAAGTAATGTCGAAATCGGGCACAATACTATCATCGGAAACAATGTTGTAATTGGCTCAGAAACACTTATTTATGGAAATGTAACTATTTATGATAACTGCCAAATTGGTTCAAACTGCTGTATTCAGTCTGGTGCAGTTATTGGCGGGGAAGCTTTTTACTATAAAAAACGCCCCTATGGTCGCGATAAAATGCTGACAAAAGGACGTGTTATTCTCGAAGATTGGGTAGAAATTGGCGCAAACACAACCATAGACAGAGGCGTAAGTGCCGACACAATTATTGGTGAATATACTAAAATAGACAACTTAGTTCAAATTGGCCATGATACTGTGGTTGGAAAACGCTGTATTATAGCTGCCCAAGTAGGTATTGCCGGCGTTAGCAATATTGGAGATGACGTAACCTTATGGGGGCAGGTTGGCATACCCAGCAATATTTATATCGGAAATGGAGCCGTTGTGATGGCAAAATCAGGCGTGTTGGCATCATTAGAAGGCGGAAAAACTTATTTAGGAGTGCCCGCCAAAGAATTTAAAAAAAGTTGGCGGGAAATAGCTTGCATCGAAAAGCTACCGGAATTAATCAAAAAAATTGACCCTTAACAAACTATACCTGATGCTTCGCTTTATTTCCATAGTAACTATAATTATGACTTTTTGCTCAGGAAGAGTATTCTCCCAAATAGAGCAAACGGTTGGGGCTAAGACTTCCGCTTTTAGTGGCTTTGGCAGTGCCGGCAATGGAGATCCTAACCTACTGCTAACCAACCCAGCCGGCATTTGTGGCATAACATCATTTTCGGCCTCGCTATCAGCCGGGCAGCCCTACTTCTTGGATGCTTTTAACACCGCTGCATTAACGGCTGTTTTGCCCATACAAAACCATTATGCAGGCATTACAGCTTATTCAAGAGGAAATAATTTATTTCGCCAAACCCAAATAAGTGCTGCTTACGCCATCTCATTATTTGATAATAAATTCCGTGGCGGCATTAAAATTGGCGGCTATAACACCCATATTCCGGAATACGGCGCCCAAACATCCTTGATTATAGATGCCGGAGTCCAAACAAGTATTTCAAAATCAATAGATATTGGAGCAAGAGTAACTAACTTAAACCAAGCACGGCTAAAAATTAATCGTGAGGAACCATTACCTACTGTGCTATCCGTAGGCGCATTATGGAAAGTCGGAAAAACATTTTCCGTAGCAGCAGAAGCCTACCAAAGTTCTATTTGGCCATTAGATATGCGCGTAGGCTTAGAATATAAACCCCACCCCATTCTGGCTATTCGATTAGGTGCTCGTACAGAACCCTTCGTTTATACCGCAGGAATTGGTTTAAAATGGAAAAGCTATCAACTGGACTTTAGCATGGAGCGTCATTTACTCCTTGGCTTTACTCCACAATTTTCATTTTCTTATCTAGTAAATCGCCCAAGTAATGAAAAGCAGCAAACTACTAAACCGTAGCTTTGGGTTAGTTTGGATGATGCTCTGTTTGTTGGGTTATACTGCCAAGAGCTACAGCCAAGTACTCATTGCAGATACCATAAATGCAGAGCGCGATGTAGAGCAACTGATAGAAGATGCCGTTACAAGTTCCCAAGAAGATTCAGAAACAGACTGGACAACTTTAACGGATTATCTTAACGACCTGATAAGAAATCCCTTAGATCTAAATCAAGCAACTGCCGAACAACTTGCTAACCTACCCGGCCTCTCCCCTATGCTGGTTACTGCTATTCAAAATTACATTTATAAATTTGGGTTCTTAACCAGTATTTATGAGTTACAAGCCGTTCCCGGAATGACAGCAGACGTTTTCGCCAAAATAAAACCCTTTATTAAAGTAGAAGAAGGAAAAAGTTTAGATATACGCGGAAAACACCAACATCCCAAAGGCCCTGATTTTAAGCTAATTTTAGAAGGTGGGAAGTTCTCTACCATACAAAGATTTTCAAGGATATTAGAGCCGCAAGAGGGATTTTTACCACCGGATACCACTTCAAGAGGGCAGCCTAAAACCAGATATTTAGGTTCACCGTGGAAATCATTTAGCAGAATCCGCTACCAATACCGCCAAAATGTAAGTATAGCCCTGATTGGAGAAAATGATGCCGGAGAGCCTTTTCGCTGGAACCCCTCCAAGAGATCTTATGGCTATGATTATCTAAGTGCTCATTTTTATCTACGGGATTTTGGTAACCTCAAAAGACTCGTAGTCGGAGATTATGTCGTAAGTGTTGGACAAGGGCTGATTCTTTCAAGGGGGTTGGGCTTTGGAAAAGGCTCAGAAACTATTAACGCTGTAAAGAGAGTAGATTTAGGGATTCAACCCTACACCTCTATCAACGAAGTTAATTTTTTACGTGGAGCAGCTGCAACCTATGCACTAAAACAATTTTCGCTCAGTGTCTATGCCTCCCGCCAATATTTAGATGCTGCCGTAAAAACCCTATATGACACTTTAGTATTTGATAACGAGGTATTTACAAGTTTTCAAACCTTTGGCTACCATCGCACTGAAAGTGAAATCAATCAGAAAGCCAGTGTTTCAGAAGATTTATTAGGTGGACGGGTAGCCTTTTCAGAAAGAAATTTAAACATCGGAATAACCGGCCTATACCAAAGATATAGCACACCTTGGTATCGCGGAGAGGATTCTTATCAGAGATACAACTTTAATGGAAAAACCAATAATTTGGTTGGTTTTGATTGGGATTGGGGTTTTAGGAACATGAATTTCTTTGGGGAAATAGCCCGTTCGGCCTCCGGTGCTGTTGCCGGTATTGCCGGCGTTACTGCCGCAGTATCATCCCGCGCAGAACTCGCTATCCAGATTAGAAATCTACCCAAAGATTACCACTCAATGCATGGCTTCATTTTCGGAGAACGACCGTTAGACCTCCAAAATGAACGGGCAATTTACACCGGACTTAAATTAAAAATTAACTCCAAATGGTCATATTCCTCTTTTTTAGACGTAATTTACTTTCCTTGGTATCTTTATAAAACATCTGCTCCAAGCTACGGAGTAGAAACCCTACACCAGATAAGCTATAAAATCAACCGTAATTCTTCGGTTTATATTCGTTTTAGGCGAGACTTCAAGCAGCAAGATGTATCCAGTTCAGAAACGAACCAAATGCTTGTTTACCAAGTTCCAGTAGTCAAAAAAACACTCCGCTTAGATTTTAATTATTTAGTTGCCAAAAATCTTCAACTTCATTCACGGCTGGAAACGGTTTGGTATAGTAAAGAGAATCTTTATACCCAACAAGGATTGCTTTTTTACCAAGATGTTGTATGGAAGTTTATACCTTGGTTAGAAGCTACTGTGCGTTGGGCTCATTTTCGTGTTCCGGATTATAATGCACGGATTTATGCTTACGAACAAGATGTATTAACAGCTTTCTCTATTCCGGCATACTACGGATTAGGCCAGCGTTGGTACTTCATGTTGGCCGGAAACATTAAACGTAATGTAGATTTTTGGGTACGAATAGCCCAAACCCGACTATATCACGAAAACACAATCGGGTCTGGATTAGATTTAATTCAAGGAAATAAACGTACAGAGCTAAAACTACAAGTACGCTACTCTTTTTAAGATTCTGACTTATCGGGAAGCATTTTTAAGTAGGCTACTTCTTTGGATGTTAAAAAACGCCAATGCCCACGCGGTACTCCTTTTTTGGTTAAAGAAGCATATTTAGTTCTGTCTAAAGACATTACCTGATACCCAAGATGTTCAAACATTCTGCGGATAATTCTATTCTTACCCATGTGGATTTCTACTCCCACTTGGTCTGTTGAAATTCGGTCATTTATCTCAATATAACTGATTTTATCTACCTTAGAAAAGCCATCTTCTAACATAATCCCGGTTTGAAGTGCCTCCATATCTTCTGGTTTTACAGGTCTATCTAAACGAACATGATAAACCTTAGAAACTTCAAATGAAGGATGGGTTAGTTTTTCTGTTAAAGAGCCGTCATTTGTAATCAACAAGATTCCGGTTGTATTTCTATCCAATCTACCCACCGGAAAAACCCTCTTAGTTGGCAGATTATTTAACAGCTCTAAAACCGTTTTTCTTTCTTTATCATCTTCGGTAGTAGTAATATAATTCTTGGGCTTGTTGAGTAAAATATAAACATAATGTTGCGGCTTAACCGTTTTCCCGTTCACTTGTATAACATCTGTTTCTGTATTTACACGGGCACCCAGCGTAGTTACAACATCTCCATTTACAGTAACTTGTCCCTTTACAATTAAGTCATCAGCATCTCTACGGGCACAGCAGCCGGAAATAGCCATGTAACGATTGAGTCGCATAACCGTTTCTGCGTGCGTAAAAATCTCACTCTTACTTGGTAATGAATCAGCAAATGTATTTCTCCGAAACGTTTTTCCACGCCCACCTTTGGGAGAATCACTTCGTCTATTATTAAAATGCTCTTGTAGCCTTTTTGAAAGTTCTGGATCTCTATCCGATCCAGTCTCCGAGTAACGCTCTCTATCTTGTGAATAAGATGACTCCCGCTTAGGATAACGCTCTCTATCTTGTGAGTAGGATGATTCCCGCTTGGGATAACGCTCTCTGTCTTGTGAGTAGGATGATTCCCGCTTAGGATAACGCTCTCTGTCTTGTGAATCTGATGATTCCCGCTTAGGATAACGCTCTCTATCTTGTGAGTAGGAAGATTCTCGCTTGGGATA
This sequence comes from Bacteroidia bacterium, assembly GCA_026932145.1. Taxonomy (NCBI): domain Bacteria; kingdom Pseudomonadati; phylum Bacteroidota; class Bacteroidia; species Bacteroidia bacterium. The sequence goes on along the minus strand of JAIXKT010000007.1, from coordinate 155,776 downwards.
ACGATCTCTGTCTTGTGAGTAGGATGATTCTCGCTTGGGATAACGCTCTCTATCTTGTGAATCTGAAGATTCCCGCTTGGGATAACGCTCTCTGTCTTGTGAATCTGAAGATTCCCGCTTAGGATAACGCTCTCTGTCTTGTGAATAAAAAGATTCCCGCTTAGGATAACGCTCTCTATCTTGTGAGTAGGAAGATTCCCGCTTAGGGTAACGCTCTCTGTCTTGTGAGTAGGAAGATTCCCGTTTAGGATAACGCTCTCTGTCTTGTGAGTAGGAAGATTCCCGCTTAGGATAACGCTCTCTGTCTTGTGAGTAGGAAGATTCCCGCTTAGGATAACGCT